>CAXTOI010000119.1:3391-9100 GCA_964245645.1 uncultured Novosphingobium sp.
GCGTGCCGTTACTGATAGCCCGCGATCTCGGCTCGCTGCTCGAGCGGCCCATCGCAAAGGGGCAGTTCTGGCAGCGATGGCTGGAGTGGAGCGCGCGTTGAGCAATCGGCCCGCAGGGAATTCTTGTTGAAGACGAAGCAGATTTCACGGTTGGCCAGACGCACGCGCCATATGGCGGCGCTAATCGGCGGCTGCATGCTTGGCTTGTGTCTCGGCGCGCCGGCGCATGCCAACAGCGCGGCTGCCGAATACTTCCGCAGCCGCGCCGATCGCAGCGCGGTGCCCCGCCTGCTCAGCGAGGATGACCGCGCCTGGTACAAGGACCTGTTCGGCGCGATCAAGCAGCAGAGCTGGGACAAGGTGCGCGTGATGCTCGATGCGCGCCCCGACGGCCCGCTGCACAATGTAGCGCGCGCCGAATATTATCTTGCGCCCGGCTCGCCGCATATCGAGCTGGAGCGGCTGACCCAATGGCTGGCGACCGGCGGCAATCTGCCCGAAGCGGAGCAGATCGGTGCGCTGGCGGTCAAGCGTGGGGCGATGATCGCGCCGGTGCTGCCGCAGGCGCAGCTGCTGGTCCATCTCGCCGATAGCCCGCGCCGCATCCGCCCGCGCGAAATCACCGACGGCACCATGCCGGCCACCGTCAGCGCGGCGATCCTGGCCAAGATCAAGGCCGACGATCCCGACAACGCCAAGCTGCTGCTCGACGGTGTCGATGCGCTGCTGACCCCCGGTGCGCGCAGCGAATGGCGCCAGCGCATCGCCTGGAGCTACTACATCGAAAACCGCGATGCCGATGCTTATGCGCTGGCGGCCAATGCCGGTAACAATGCGGGCGATTTCGGCGGCGACGATCAGACCCGCAGCGGCTGGGCTGCCGAAGGCTGGTGGACCGCGGGCCTGGCGGCGTGGCAGGTCGGCGATTGTACGCAGGCCGGCGATGCCTTCGGCAAGGCGGCCAGATCTGCCGGCAACGCCGAACTCGCCGCCGCCGGCTACTACTGGAAAAGCCGCAGCCTGGTGCGCTGCCGTCAGCCCGATCTGGCTGCCGCCCCGCTGCGCGCCGCTGCTGCTTACGACGAAACCATGTACGGCATGCTGGCGATCGAGCAGCTGGGCATGAAGATCCCCAGCACGCATGCCCAGGCCGATTTCACCGACGGCGACTGGCAGCGGCTGCGCGCGGTCGACAATGTTCGCACCGCCGTCGAGCTGGCCGAAATCGGCGAGGATGGGCTGGCCGATGAAGTGCTGCGCTATCAGGCGCGGATCGGCGATCCGGCGCAGTTCCAGCCGCTCTCACGGCTGGCGCGCGATATCGGTCTGCCGGCCACGCAGCTATGGATGGCGTATAATGCGCCGAGCGGCGGCGTTGCCGAACCCGCCAGCCGTTACCCCACGCCGAAATGGATCCCGGTGGGCGGCTGGCAGATCGATCCGGCGCTGATCTATGCGCATACCTTGCAGGAATCGGTGTTCCGCACCCGCGCCGTCAGCCCGGCGGGCGCGCGAGGGCTGATGCAGATCATGCCATCGGCCGCGCGCGACCATGCCGCGCTGCTGGGGATCGCCGGAACGGCCGAAGATCTGTCGCGCCCCGAGGTCAATCTGGCGATGGGGCAGATGCATCTAGCCACCTTGCGCGCTTCGCCTTGCACCCAGGGGCTGCTGCCCAAAGTGATTGCGGCGTTCAACGCCGGGCTCATCCCGGTCAGCCGCTGGAACAGCCAGATCCACGATGCCGGCGACCCGTTGCTGTGGATGGAATCGGTGCCGTATTGGGAAACGCGCGGCTATGTCGCCACCGTGCTGCGCAATTACTGGATGTACGAGCGACAAGCGGGCGGGCCGTCCGAAAGCCGGGCAGCCCTGGCCCAGGGGCTGTGGCCGACCTTCCCCGGGCTGGATGGCAGCCGCGCAGTGCGGGTGGCGGGCAGTGGCAGCACCGTTCGCGCGCCGGCGCCTTACAAAGAAATCAGCCTGCGTGGCGATTGATCCGGCGCGTCGGTTCCAGCCGATCGCCATTGGCTTGCTGACGATCTCCGATACACGCGGCCCCAACGACGACACGTCGGGCGACATTCTGGCCGGGCGCATCACCGCCGCCGGCCACGAACTCGCCGCGCGCGCCATCGAACGCGACGACGTGCCTCGTCTCGTAGCCCGGCTGACCCGCTGGATCGACGACCCGGCGATCGACTGCATCATCACCACCGGCGGCACCGGCCTGACCGGCCGCGATGTCACCCCCGAGGCGCTCGACCGGATCAAGGACCGGGACATCCCAGGCTTCGGCGAGTTGTTCCGCTGGATCAGTTACCAGACCATCGGCACCAGCACCGTCCAATCGCGCGCCTGCGCGGTCTTGGCGCATGGCACCTATGTGTTCGCGCTGCCGGGGTCGAACGGCGCAGTAAAGGACGGCTGGGATCGGATACTCGCCGAGCAGTTGGACAGCCGCAACCGGCCATGCAATTTTGTCGAGTTGATGCCGCGGTTAAGGGAAGTTTGAAAGGGTATACCGTTGGGTTGATCGCACTGTATTGACCTCCCTTCCCGCCTGTGCAGCGACTGCCCGCAGAGAGCGGCTTCGCGTTATCGTTGCTGCTAATAGTGTCGATCCGCGACGATGGATGGCGCAGTTCAGCCGCCGATCGCCTTGCGCAGCGCATGATTGATCCGCGATTGCCAGCCGGGGCCACCCGCTCGGAAATACTCCAGCACATCCGGGTCGAGGCGCAAGGAAACCGGCCGTTTGGCCGATGGCTTGACCGTGCCGACCGGGCGCCCGGGCTTGCGCACCAGTGCGGCCATTACCTCGGGTGGAAGCACCTCGCTGGCGGGGCGGGCGCGGGCGAAATCCTCCTCCGTCCATTCGGGATTATCGTCGAAATCCTCTGGAGGCGGTGGCTTATTCATAACGTCGCATCTCCTTTTCGTGCGCGCGGCGAAAACTGATCAAGCGCATAGTTTGCCGCCGCCAAGTGAAAACAACGCAATGGGCCAAGCCATCGATCCGGCCAAAGGCGCGATAACGCAGCTCTCCAAAATCCTGGCGCCCATCGAGCAGGACAACCGGTTCTGCGTCAAATTCCCGGAAATCTGCCAGCGACATACCGTGGCGCGCTATGTTGCTGGCGTCTTTTGCAGAGTCGAATTCAAAGTCCAAGCGAAAACCATATTGTCATCTCAGGCCACCAGCAAGCATTTTTTGTAGATACAAATATCTCAGGCCATCGCCCCATTGATATCTCCCTTCGACATTCGACGGGCTAAGCCTTAACGCAACCGCCAGATGATCACTCTCGAAATCCTTGTAGAATCCCCATGGCCTACAGCCACCGACTGGGCAGCGCTCGTCAACCGCGCCACGCGCGCCGCGGTAGCAGTTGCACCCGAACTGGACCATTCGCGCCTGCTCGTCAGCCTGTTGTTTGCCGACGATGCCGAGGTTCAAGCACTCAACCGCGACTGGCGGGCGAAGGACAAGCCGACCAATGTGCTGTCGTTCCCCATGCTCGAACGCACCGATCTGCTGAAGCTGGGCGATGACGGCCCGCCCGAAATGCTGGGCGATATCGCGCTGGCCTACGAAACCTGCGCGCGCGAAGCCGAGGACAAAGGTCTTGGGATCGCGGCGCATGCCATGCATCTGATCGTCCACGGTCTGCTGCATCTGGCCGGATACGATCATGAAACCTCGCCCGAAGCTGCCGACGTGATGGAAGCGCTGGAGATAAAGGCGCTTGCATCGCTGGGGCTTGCCGACCCATATGCCGAACGAAGTGTAGCTGACGGAGCATCCAACTGACATGGCCGACGCTGGCCGCAATGAACCGGGCAACGGAGACCCGGACAGTAGAGGCTCGGTATGGCGAGCGATCCGGAGTTTCTTCGACGGCGGCGAAGCCGACCAGTCGTTGCGTGCCCAGATCGAGGAAGCGATCGAGGAGCATGAAGAAGGCGCCGACGGTTCCGCACCCACCGATGGTGACTTGTCACCGATCGAGCGGCAGATGCTGCGCAACCTGCTGCATTTCAGCGAGCACGATGCCGACGACGTCGCGATCCCGCGCAGTTCGATCGTCGCCTTGCCTGAATCGGCGAACTGGGGCGAAGTGGTGGCGGCTTTCGCGACGCATGGTCACAGCCGCTTGCCGATCTATCGCGAAACGCTCGACGAAATCATCGGCATGATGCTGATGAAGGATGTGTTTGCCTGCCTGGCCAGCGGCGATCCGCCGCTCGGCGACTGGTCCAGGCTGATGCGCCAGCCGCTGTTCGTGCCGCAGGCGCGCGGCGCGCTCGACGTTCTGGCCGACATGCGCGCCAGCCGCATCCATCTGGCGGTGGTGGTCGATGAATATTCAGGCACCGACGGCATCATCACCTTCGAAGATCTGGTCGAGGAAATCGTCGGTCAGATCGAGGACGAGCACGACGATGCGCCGGTCGAAATGCTGCGCCCGCTCGATCACGGCTTGTGGGATGCCGATGCTCATGCGGAACTGGAAGAGGTTGCGGAAAAAATCGATCCCCGCCTCGCCGATGACACCGCATCGGTCGATACGCTGGGCGGCCTGGCGTTTCTGCTGGCCGAACACGTGCCCTCTGTCGGCACGATGCTCGATCACCCGAGCGGCTGGCGCATCGAGGTGACTGCCGGCGATGAGCGCCATGTCACCCGGCTGCGGCTGCATCCCCCGGCTGCCGAAGTGCCGGAAGATTGATGGCGGCCAGTCGCCGCTTGCCGCCGCTGCGGGCGATCGAGGCTTTCGTGCGCGTGGTTCGGCTGGGTTCGGCCAAGGCCGCGGCGAACGAACTGGGGCTGAGCCCTTCGGCATTGTCGCGGCGAGTGGGCGCGCTGGAAGATTTCACCGGCAAGCGGCTGTTCACCCGCCAGCACCAGTCGATGAAGCTGACCGAGGATGGCCAGGCTTTTTTCCAGGCGGTCAGCCCGAAGCTGGACGATCTCGCCGAGGCGGTCGAATCGCAGATGGAGACGAGCAATGTCATGCGGCTGCATTTCGGCGTACCATCGCTGTTCGCCGGTCAGCGGCTGTTTCCGCGCTTGCCCGAATTGCGCAAGGCGCATCCACGGCTGCATATCGATATCGAAACCAGCCCGTTTCTCGACAACCGGGTGGGTGATACGCTGGACGCAGCGATCGTCTTGAGCAAGGAGCCGGAGCCGGGATTTCATACGGTCAGGCTCGATCACAACCGCATTTATGCGTTTGCCTCGCGCGAGCTGGCGGCGGAAATCGGTCCGGTGCCCGACTTGCGCAAATTATCCCGGCAAACCTTTCTGATTCACAACGATCTGCCCGACTTGTTCGACGAATGGAAAGCCGCGTTGAGGCTGGCTCATCTCGAACCGCAGGCGATCGACCATTTCGATTCAGGGCAGCTGGTGCTGGAGGCGGCCGCGCAGGGCCTGGGCATCGCCATCATGCACGACGACCATTTCAACCGTGCGCATGATGAGCGGCTGGCGCGGCTGTTCGATGTCGAGGTCGAAAGCCCCTACAGCTACTGGTTCATCTGCCGCCCGCGCGCGCTTGAAAGCCGGCCGGTGCGGATTTTTCACGATTGGCTGGTGAAGGCGGCGATCTAGAGTCTTCGAGTAAGACGGGGCGAGTCGAAAAGACTCTAGGGTCCGGACCCAATAATGGGCTTTTCCTGGCCGCAGGAACGTGATTCACT
>CAXTOI010000120.1:0-9041 GCA_964245645.1 uncultured Novosphingobium sp.
ATCGCAAATGGATGTGGATTGCGGCGAGTGTGGTGAATCCCATGAAGTTGGCGAGGAGTTTGTCGTATCGGGTTGCGACGCGTCGGAACTGTTTGAGTTTGTTGAAAAATCGCTCGATCAGATTGCGTTCTTTGTAGATATTCGCGTCATAATCATGCTGGAACCGCCTTTGTGGCATTGGCGGGATGACGGGGATGGCGTCCTTGTCGAGGATGGCGTCATGGAAGCGGTCTGCGTCATAAGCGCGGTCGGCGAGCACATATTCTGGATCAAAACCGTCGATCAGAGCGTGGGCTTGGCCAATGTCGCTTTTCTGACCCGCCGTTCCGATGAGCCTGACTGGCTCACCCAGAGCGCCGACGGCAGCATGGATTTTCGTCGTCAGGCCCCCGCGAGAGCGACCAATTCCCTGGGCATCAGACCCCCTTTTTCCTTGCGGGCACCTGCCGCATGCTGATGGGCTCGCACGATCGTCGCATCGACCATTAGCCATTCAAAGTCGGCGTCAGTGGCCAAAAACCGGAATATCCCGCCCAGCACATCGCGCTCCACCCAATCGTAATAGCGACGCTTGACTGTCCGGAAGTCGCCAAAACGGTCTGGCAAATCACGCCAGCGCGCGCCCGAGCGCGCCATCCACAACAACGCGTCCATGAACAGCCGATTGTTCGTGCGCGGTCCCCGCTTGCCCTTGCACCCGCCAGGCATCAAGGGCGCTAGCCGAGCCCATTGATCGTCCCTCAACGCATCAACATCACCATCCTTCATTGGCTGATCTCCAAAAATCAGCCTTGAATCATTTCCCAGCCCGCTTGGGAATCTGGAGGGTTCTGTGAGGTCGCGCAGCGCTGAGGGTGGGGCCAGGCGCTGTGCGCGACCTCATTGAAGCCGGATTGAGCTAACCCGCTGACGCGCGCACGACCTATGGGGTTAGTGACACGAGGCTCGACCCAGATGACCGGCTTTTGGGTGATGCACTGCCGCCATGCTGGTTAAGACGAGGCCAAATCGGCAACGCTGGCCGCAATGATTGCCGCGTCTTTCGGCATTTTGGGGTGAGCTTGGCGTAATGCTCCGGCGCTTTGGACGGATCGGCAAAGATGCCGGCATAGGACCTTGTTGCGTCCGCCGGCACTGATACCGCGACGCTGACGCGATCGAAGCTTGGTCGAGACCCCATGGTCATGAGGTATCCGGCTGCGGTCGTGACGGCCCGGTGCGCCAGCGCGGCAGCGTCGCGGTGATGCGCAGAATGCCGCCACAGCAGGGGCAGACGGTTGGGTCAAAGCGCGGGAGCGGCCTGGTAGTCTCGCCGGTTGCGGCGATCGGCGCGGGCGTCGTCGCCGTCAATAGCTGCCTGATGATCGTGAGCCGGGCGCGGCGGCACCCATTGGCGAGAAAGCCATAATGGCGGATGCGGTGAAAGCCGTCAGGCAGGCTGTGGATGAGGAAGCGCCGAATAAACTCGTGCGGATCGAGCGACATCAGCCTGGGTGCGTTGCCGTGACGATAGTCGCGCCAGCGGAAGGTTACGCTGGTCTCGTCGGCGCTGACCAGGCGACTGTTGGCGATGGCGACCCGGTGAGTGTAGCGGCCAAGGTAGGCAAGTACATGTTTGGGCGAGCCGAACGGCGGCTTCGAATAGACGACCCAGTTTTTGCGGCGCAATTGCCGAATCGCGGCTGTGAAGGCATCGGCGGCACCAAGCCTGTCGAGCGCGCCGGAGAATCGTAGTCGTCCGGCTGCATGGGCTGCCTGAAGCCGCTCGAGGAACAGCCGCCGGAACAGGCGGGAGAGGACATGGACCGGCAGGAAGAAGTTCGACCGGCAGCCGAGCCAACGTCCATCGGGAGAAAGAGCGCCGCCCGGGACGAGGCAATGAATGTGCGGATGATGGGTGAGCACCTGACCCCAGGTGTGAAGAATGGCCAGGAACCCGATCTCGCCGCCCAGATGCCGGGGATCGGCAGCGATGGTCTTGAGCGTCGCGGCGACGACGTCGAACAGGATACCATAGACGATCGCCTTGTTGTGGAAGGCGATCTCGGCGACTTCGGCCGGCACCGTGAACACGACGTGGAAATAAGGCACCGGCAGCAGGTCGGCCTGACGGTCGACCAGCCATCGTTCGCGCGTCGCGCCTTGGCACTTGGGGCAATGCCTGTTGCGGCAGCTATTGAACGCCACGCGAGCATGCGCACAATCCTCACAAGCTTCGACATGCCCGCCCAGCGCTGCCGTGCGGCACAGCTCGATTGCGGACATGACGCGGCGTTCGACGCGGCCAAGATGGCCGTCATGGGCAGCGCGATAAGCAGGGCCATGGCAGCGGAAAATATCTGCCACCTCCAATCCGGAGCGCATCACCTCCGCTCAGGCCGGCGGCACCACCTCCAGCGTCAGACGGTCGAACGGGCTCTGCGTGCCGGCAATCGTGCTCGTCGCCACTTGCGTGTAGCGCGCCGTCGTCGACAGGTTGTTGTGTCCCAGCAAGACCTGGATGATCCGGATATCCGTGCCACTCTCCAGCAAATGGGTCGCGAAGCTGTGGCGCAGAGTATGCACGCTGACCCGCTTGACCAGGCCTGCCGCCTGGGTCGCAGACCGGCAGGCCGCGTGGAGCACCTGGACGTCAATCGGCTTGTCGCCCCGGCCGGGAAACAGCCACTCCGCAGGCCGGGCCAGCCGCCAGTAGGTCCGCAAGATGCCCAGCAGTTGCGGTGACAGCATGACCGCGCGGTCCTTGGCGCCCTTGCCATGATGGACCTGGATCAGCATCCGGTCGCTGTCGATATCCGCGACCTTCAGACTCACCGCCTCCGAGGCACGCAGTCCTGCGGCATAGGCCGTGGTCAGTGCGGCGCGCGCCTTCAGCGATGACACCGCCTCCAGGAAACGCACCACCTCGTCGGCACTCAGGATATCAGGCAGTTTGCGCGGTGTGCGCGCATAGACGATCCGCTCCGGTATCTCCGCCCGGTCCAGCGTCACGCCGTAGAAGAAGCGGAGGGCGCAGACCGTCTGGTTGAGCGCAGCCCAGGAAACGCCCTGCGACACAAGATAGACCTGGAAAGCGCGAACATCCTCCAGCCCCAGCCGATCCGGTGAGCGGCCGAAATGGCGGCTGAACCTCTTGACCGCGTGAATGTAAGATCGCTGCGTGGCAGGCGACAGGTTGCGCAGGCTCATGTCGTCGATCATACGACGACGCAGCGGGCTTACCGCTGCTGTGGCGTCAGTCATGGGACGGTCTCCTGGTCGATGGTTGGTCCAGCAACCAAACCATCTCATCAGGAGGCCATTCTGGCCAAGACCCGCTCATCTCCCGCGTCAGCGGGTTAGTTCAATCCCCCTGTTTGTTAAATCCTCACCACAACCTAGGGTCGCCCCGGCGCTGTGCCGATGAATGTAGGGCGAGAATCAGGAGCAGGATTTGGCGTTTGAACGGCAGCTCTAGCAGGCTGTTGAAGAAGTCGATTTTCGAGCGATGAAGGAATATTCGTCGCCGTGTCGGTAGCAGATTTCACCGTGTAGGGAGCCGTCTGGCTGGAGTTCAGCGGAACCATCCTCGCAAACTTCGGTCATTTCATCGCTGCCGTCCCATGAGAAGTCGATGCTGGTCGCCTCGGTGCTACTCGCTTCCATATGTGTCCGGTGCAGCAGCCGAAGGCGTACTCACCACCGCCCTTGAGCGCGAACAGGATATAGGCTGGCTCGACCATATCGGGATAATCAGCCGGGAAGTCAGGCATCTCGACAATGCGCCACTTGCCGCCGAGGCTCATGCCAACGCGCCAAGGAGCTTGGGCAAGCGAATCAGATTGTAGGCGGCCAAGGCGAGGGTGAAGACCGCATCGACCTTGGCCCGTCCTCGCAGCTTGATCCTGGCGAGACTGGCCGAGCCCTTGCCCCATCCGAACACCTCCTCGATGCGCTTGCGGCAACGTTGGCTGATCGCATAGCCGGAGTGCCGGGTGGTGCGCCGGTCCATCGCCGTCCCACGCGGCTTGCCATTCTTCGAGAGATGCCCGTCGATGGCAATGTGCGGGGTGATCGACCGTTCCCGCAAATCCTCCACGAACTGCCGCACGTCATAGGCCTTGTCGGCACCAAGCGTGATGCGGCGGCGACGCTTCCGCCGGTCCAGCATCGCAAGCGCGGCCTCGCGCTCGGCGGTGCCGCTGGCCTGCGTGACGCCGCCGTCCACCACCAGCCCGTTGCGGTTCTCCATCAGAGCGTGACCGATATAGCAAAGCCTGGCGGGCTGGCCGTCGCCCTTCTTGTAGAGCCGCGCCTCGGGATCAGTCGTGCTGGCATGCGTCTCGTTGAAGCGCTTCTCCTTGTGGAAGTTGCGTTCGGCGTTGCGGCCCGGCCCATCAGGATCATCATCGTTCCCATCCTTGCGGCGGAAGCTCTTGATCGATGCCCATGCCTCGATCAGCGTCCCGTCCACCGAAAAATGGTCGCTCGAGATCAGCCGCTTCACCTTCGGTTGCGCCAGAACGGCGCGTAGGAACTTCGCCGCGATCTCTCCCGAAAGCAGCCGGTCGCGGTTGGTGCTGAAGCTCGAATGGTCCCAGACCGCCTCGTCAATACCCAAGCCGACGAACCAACGAAACAGAAGATCGAACTCGATCCGCTCCATCAATTGGCGCTCCGAGCGTATCCCGTAAAACGCCTGCAACAGCATCCCTCGCAGCAACCGTTCGGGCGGGATCGAGGGCCGCCCAAGCCGACGCGCGTAAAGCTCCTCGAAATCCTCATCCAGTGCATTTAGCGCCGCGTTGGCGATCTCCCGGATCCGGCGAAGCGGATGATCCCGCCTTATCCGGAGCTCCACATCCATATAGGAAAACAAAGCTCCCGTGCCTTCGTCTGATCCGCGCATCCCTCACCTCCCGCTACCGGAAAGTGAATCATGCTCAACCCTCTCGCGCTACTGCTTTTTCAACAGCCTGCTAGAGGCGACACCTGCGTGAGCTTTGGAGCGCAGAGGAACGGCAGCTATATCGCCTCACGCTTCTATATCGTGCCGGCCCGGTAACGGCGACTTCTTCCCATTCGCCGACCCCATACGGGTTTTGCTGACCTCCCAATCCTAGCAGCAGCGGATCAACGCGGAAGGGGAAGACGCGTAGCTTCGGTTGCATTTCGCGCTATTTTCGGATAAATTCTGCGATTTCAATGCGATTGATATTGGAGCTTATGCCGTGAACGCCGATGCGGAAATCGCTGAATTAAAACTGCAGGTGGAGGCGCTAAATGAGGAGATCGCCGATCTTCGCAACAGCGGTGTGCGCGGGTCAAAGACCGAGGCAATGATGGCGCTGCAGTACGACAGCCTTCCCGATTTCTATAAATCACCCAAGACGATTGCTGCCTACAGAAAAATTCAAACCTCGCTTTTCTTTACCATACCACTAGTTTTTTTGGCATTCGCTATAAAGATTGGTTTTCTGATTTGGGATGACCATCAAAGTCAAACATTGTGGGATAATCTCGCCAATACTGTGATCACAACGCCTCATTAGTGTCAGACGACTTGGTTATTTTACGTCGTGCTTTATGTTGTCGTCTAATTTAGACCGACCAGCGGCTTCCTCATCAAACTTAGAATCAGCTGCTGCTTTTTGTCCCGTCAACTCCGCTGATCCTTGAGCGATTATGGCTCTGGCCGAGCCATCGTCAGGCGCTGATTTTTCCCCGCCCCGAGATCCCGATCCGCTGCGGCGTGTGTATGTGGATCCCGTCGATGTCGCGCTCGCCGGCACATTGATCCGGTCCAGACCTTGCACCCCACCCATTATCGCCGATGGATCCTTGATCATTGCTTCGACCGGCAGCGTGTCGTTGGCTGCATACCGCTCAAGGACGCGGCTGACGATCATATTGCGCACCTCGCGCTGATGAGGGCTCGGCGTCACATTTGTGAGCGACGGCGCACCCAAATCCCGGAACTCAGCGGAGTTGGCCATCTCCGCATAGCGGCTCGCTATGACCTGATTCATGTCATCCGAGATCTGGTAGCCATGGCTTTGCGATTCTGAAGCGATCCGCTCGATCCGCGCACCCACTTCATCCGACTTCGAGGCTTGACGCTCAAGCGATTGCGCCTGCGACAAGTCACTCTCAATAGCATGGCGCTTTTCGGAAAAACCTTCGACGCGGTGGAACGTCCCGTCCCGGTAGTAGCCTCCATCGCTCAGCGTCACATCCTCGCCGTTGGCATGATAGGTCGCTATATTGACGCTCTTAGACTGATTTTGAGCATCAATGGAGGACGCGCCTTCGTTCGAACCTTTAGTCCAGGTATGGTTGTAGCCGGCTTCACCTGAGATGCCGCCACTTACCCCAGTACCAAGGATCTTACCGCCAATTGAGGCTCCGCCGCTGAGCTTTGCGCCGGTATTGAACTGACCAGCCTTGTTATAGGTCGCTCCCGAACTCAGCGTGTCGCTGACAGTCCGACTATCCCCGACCTGTTCGCGATTTTCGGTGCCGGTCTTATCTGACCGCGTGGTGTTATTACCGCCCTGCGCGCCAGACGAATTTTCGCTCCCGGACCCGGTCCGCGAGCCCGACGAGGCCGACGTCAGTTCGCGCATGCCCTGGCTCCAGCGCTCCGAGGAGCTTTCGCGCAGTTGGTTCGCACGGCTGTGGTATTCGGCACCCGTGGCCTGCAGGTTGGCGGTGACGCCTTGCATCTCAGTCGCACTGAATCCGAACTTGCTGGTCGCACCTTGCGTATTGGTCACGACCGCGCCGCTTGGCATGAAGCTCATGATCGCGCCGTTATCCTGGCGCATGTTCACCTGAGGCGACCCGCTCGTCGCAATGGTCCAGGTCGGTGCGGTGTTGACCTGGTTGCCGGTAACATTCTGGAAATGCTCGTTGCCGTAGGAGTAGTTGCCCGTGGTCCGCTCGACGGCGGCCGCCTCGGCGCCATGCATCGCCGGCGCAAGCATGGCGCTCGCGCTCCCGGCAACCGACATCGCGCCCTTGGCCATGCCAGCGGCGAGTACCGGCACGGTCATCATCAGATAGCCGGCGAGCATCGCCATATTCTGATCGACCGCGTCCATGGCCGCCATCGAGCCCAGGGTCGGACCGTTGGATGACAAGGCGGTCAGCTGGGTCGCGGCATATTGCCCGATGAACATGTTGATGAGCCCGCATAGCGGCCCCCAGGCAGCGAGATAGAAGAAGCCGGCGGTGTACCCCTTGAACGCTTGAATGCCGGTCTGCGGCAGCAGGAACAGCGGGAAGATCACCGGGAACATCGCATAAAAGATCACGGTCAGCACGATGTTGAGAACCGGAACCCAGGTCATCGCCTGCCGCGCGCCCGACAGATAGGAGTTTTCCGCCTGAACGTCAGCATGCATCGCGGCAAAGGTGTCGCCGCTGCCGGCACCGAAGTTGGCGCGAGCTTCCATGAACGCGTTCACGAGGCTGCGCTGCTGGAAATATTGCTGGCCGGAGATCCCCCCGCCCGGCCCAAACAAATAGCTCGACGCTGCGGTAAGGTCATTGCCCAGCTTGGTGCCTTGGCCACTCGTCAGGCTTGGATAAAAGACTTTGCCCACGTTGTTCAACGTCGTGGTCGCCAAGGTCGGCAGGGTCTGCTGCATGGTTTGATAAGCGGTCTGGCACGGCACGATCGTGCTCACGCCGCCGCCGGCCGGGATCCATGGCGTCGATCGCGCCGGCGAGCCCGGCCCCAGCGCGGTCAGCAGATCGGGCGAATTGGCCAGCGTGCTCCAGCTGTTACCTTGCCCCAGCATGATATCGTAGAACGTGCAGTTCTGGATGTAGCCTTCGACATCGGCTTTCAGCACCGGATCGGTAATCTCGAACTCCTTGGCGACATCATTGGTGCGGATTGGATAGATCATGCCGGCGTTCGAATAATCGAGCGTACCCGGCATAGTGAAGAGGCCCTCGGCTGTCTGCGTGAGCCACTTGTTGGCCTGACTGGACACCGATGCGATCAGCGCCAGGCCAATCGGCACATTGCCCACCGTGCCGGTGCCTGGGCTTGTGGTGACGCTATCGACGACGATGACCGTGGTCGTTGGCACGATCATACATAGATACAACGCGGTCGAACTCAGAAACCAGTTAAGCAGGACGCGCCAGTTAAGCGAGAACGCCACGACGAGCAGGCTATAGATGAGCCCCATCACCATCACTACCTGGAGCAGCGAGCGAAAGCCGCCGCCGCCGCACCAGGCGGCCACCGCGTTGAGGACGTTGACGATGTAGGGGCCGCCGCCGACCGTATCGATTTCAAGAACTGCCATGGACGTGATCTCACTGCTGAGGATGCGAGCCGAGCGAGCGTTCGAACTGCATCGCGGCAGACATCTGCGGGGACATGACATTGCGCAGCGTGCCCTCGATCCTGACCGTGCGGTCCAGGATCTGCTCGGTGCGCGTCAACCGTTCGGAATTGTGCAGCACCTGGCCGTCGATCGTATGCGACACGCTGTCGATCTGGTCGCGCCATTGCTTGAGGGTCGCCGGATCCGCGTTCTGGAAGGAACTCGAACCGTCCGTTACCATCTTGTAAAACTGGCTGACGACCGTCTCAAGCAGATCGACCGAGGCGATTTCCGACAATTCGGAAATGTCAGCGGTGTTCATGCCACCCAGGCTTGCCGCCGAATTGACCAGCATGATCTTGTAGAGCGGGATCGTCGTTGCGCCGAGCAGCCCGATCTCATCGGTGGTCAGCTGCTGATTGTTCTGGATCCGGCCTTCGATATCGATGAGCTCGTTATAGACTTTCGTCTTGAGCGCGCTCGACGTCGCCACGGTCAGCGTCGTCTGCGCCGGATTGAGGCACTGATCGTCCGTATCGCACTTGTAGACCTTGGCGTCCGAGCCACCGTCGAGCAGCGCGGTGACGATCGAGGGATCGCCGCCGCCGACGAAATTGAAGGTCGGACCCTTGCTGTCACTGGTGCCGGGTTGGTAGATGATGGTGCCGACCAGGGTCATCAGGTACTGCTTGAAGTCGGTATCGAAGTCCGGATATT
>CAXTOI010000121.1:0-9021 GCA_964245645.1 uncultured Novosphingobium sp.
CTTTGAAACCCATAGCCGCTTATCTCTCTTCAGGCGCCGATCGTGCCATGCCTGGTCTCTGATCCCGTTTTTTGATCAAAACCCACGCCACGGCATGGCTTGATTTCTGCTGGATCAGGGCGTTCACCGGAGACCTCGAACTGCGCATAATACCCTGTCAATTCCGGTTTACGGATAAAATCGGTTAAGCGAAAGCCCACTGCACCGAATTCGCACGACAATTGTCGTGGCGGGATGCCATGCATGGCGGTCGGCCGATCGACATCGACGACGATGATCCGGCCATGCGGGCGCAGCGCCGGGCGCAGGTTCCACAGGAAAGCATAAGGCTCGCCGACTTCGTGATACATGTGGATCATGAAAATCCGGTCGAAACTGGCCGGCGGCAGATGGGGGTCGGCATCGTCGCCCTGTTCGATCGAGACATTGTCGAGCCGCTCGCGCTGCACCCGGGCGCCGCGCTGGGTCAGCGCGGCGCCGTCGATATCCTCCGCCAGCACGCGCCCCTTCTTGCCGACGCGTGGCGACAGCCGCACGGTGTAATAGCCCTCGCCCGCGCCGATATCGGCCACAGTCATGCCTTCGCGCAGGTCGGCCAGCTTCATCACCGTGGTCGCCTCGTTCAACCGGTCGCGGCTCGCTTCGCTGGACAGATCATCGCCGGGCGTGACCGCAGCAGGCCGAATGGCGCGAGGAAAACCACGCGCGGCCGCGGCGCGTCCGGCTTCGCTATCGTGCTGCTGACATGCGCCGAGCAGCATCAGCAGCCCACCAGCTGCCAATGCATATCTCAATCGACATCCTCCACGGCCACCTTCTCGCCGGTCACGCGCTGCGACAGCGCCGCCGCCATGAACGGATCGATATCGCCGTCGAGCACATCGTCGGGCGCAGTCGAGGTCACCCCGGTGCGCAGGTCCTTCACCAATTGATACGGCTGGAGCACATAGGAGCGGATCTGGTGGCCCCAGCCAATCTCGGTCTTGGCCGAATACTCGCCCAGCGCGGTCGCCTCGCGCTTCGCGAGTTCGGCTTCGTACATGCGCGCTTTGAGCATGCCCATCGCGGTGGCGCGGTTCTTGTGCTGGCTGCGGTCCTGCTGGCTGGCGACGATGATTCCGGTCGGCACATGGGTGATGCGGACCGCCGAATCGGTGGTGTTGACGTGCTGCCCGCCCGCGCCTGACGCACGATACGTGTCGATCTTGAGATCGCTTTCCTTGATGTCGATGTCGATGTTGTCGTCGACCACCGGATAGACCCAGATCGAGCTGAAGCTGGTGTGCCGCCGTGCCGAGCTGTCATAAGGGCTGATGCGGACCAGCCGGTGGACGCCGCTTTCGGTCTTGGCGTAACCATAGGCGTTTTCGCCCTTGATCAGCAGCGTGCAGCTCTTGATCCCGGCCTGCTCGCCCGAATGGTAATCCACCAGATCGACCTTGTAGCCATGGCGTTCGGCCCAGCGCGAATACATCCGCTGGAGCATTTCGGCCCAGTCCTGGCTTTCGGTGCCGCCCGCGCCGGCATGGACTTCGAGATAGGCGTCGTTGGCATCGGCCTCGCCCGCCAGCAGCGCCTGCACCTTGTCGGCATCGGCGCGTGCGGCCAGCGCGGCAAGCGAGGTCAGGCCTTCCTGCACCGTGTCGTCGTCGCCCTCGGCCTCGCCCAGTTCGACGAATTCGATCGCATCGGCCATTTCCTGGCCGATTTCGCGGACCGTGCCGATGCTGGCTTCCAGCCGCCGCCGCTCGCGCATGACCGCTTCGGCATCCTTGGGGCTGTCCCAGAGCTTCGGGTCCTCGACGCGCGCGTTCAACTCGTCGAACCGGCGCAAAGCCCGGTCCCAATCCAGGAATTTACGGACCAGCGCCAGCGCCGCTTCGATCCGGTCGATATGGGCCTGCCCTTCGGCACGCATGGCGAAACTCTCCAGATTGGTGAGCGGGGCGCGTTAGCCGGATTGGCTTGAAAGTAAAGCAAACGTCGTTGAAACGGCTGCCCTGAACTCCCCTCCCGCTTGCGGGAGGGGTCGGGGGTGGGCAGTCCCACAAACCGCCTGCTTAGGTTTAGAAAGTACCCACTCCTAGCCCCTCCCGCAAGCGGGAGGGGAATAACCAGATCAGCGCGCCGGCAGCGCCTGTACCGCCGCCAGGCTGAGCTTGACATGATCGCGCCAGTCCAGGTCGGAATGGACAAAGCTGATGTGGCCGTCCTGGGCGATCACATAGGAGGTGCGATTGGTGATGTTCGGCCCCATGCCGGCAATCTTCATCAGCGCGACGTGATATTCCTTCACGATCGCGGGGGTTGCGACCGAGACCGGAAACTTGCTCTGGCATTCACTGGTCGAAAAGCGCTTCAGCGTCGGCAGGTCATCCGCGGACATCCCCATCACCGTCGCGCCGGCCTTGTGGAAATCATCGATCGCCGCCGCAAAAGCGTGGGCTTCCATGGTGCAGCCCGAGGTAAACGCCTTGGGATAGAAATAGAGCACCACCGGGCCCTTCTTCAGCGCCTCACTCAGCTTGAACGAGAAGTCATTGCCGCCCATCGCGCCCTGGGTGGCGAAATCGGGGGCCAGCGCACCGGGCGCCAGTTGCGCGTGAGCGGTGGTGGAAAGCGAGATGGTGGCGAGCGAAGCGCAGGCCAGGCCGCGGGCGAACAATGTGGTTGGTTTCATAGCCGTCTTATTAACCACCTTCTTCGCAACGGTCCAGCCATCTTGCGCGCATCAATACACCCCGCCCTGCTGCGCGGCAAAGTCCTGCGGCAGGCCCGGCTCCGCACTCAAAGGCGCCTCCGGCCCGCTAGGCGAACGCGCCGCGAACCCGCGCCGAATCGCATCCATCAGATCCTCGCGCTTGGCGGCGAGCTCGCTCTGGCGGCTCGGACGTTGCGGCTCGGTTTCCGGCTTGAACGCTTCCCAGATGATCGCCGCCTTCGCATCGTCGCTCGGTGTCCCGCCGAACACGCGCTGGCCGCTGACCCGGTCGATCTTGACCATCCGCACCCCGCTGGGCGCCAGGAACGGGTCATGATCCCACTTGCCCAGCGATTCCTGCACGAATTGCCGAAACATCGGTACCGCGTAAGTCGCGCCCTGGGCATAGCCGCCGAGCGAGCGCGGATGATCATAGCCCAGATAAACCCCGCCGACGATCTTGGCCGAGCCGCCCACGAACCATACATTGGTCGGGCCGGTAGTGGTCCCGGTCTTGCCGAACAGCGGCAGGCCGAGATCATGCAGCGCCGCGCCGGTGCCGCGGATAATCACCCCTTCGAGCATGTGGACGACCTGATAGGCCGTGCGCGGGTCCATCACCTGGCTGCCGCGCGGCGACAGGCGCGGCATCGGCTTGCCATCCCACTGCGCCATGTTGCAGCCGTCGCAATGCCGCTCGTCGGCGCGCCAGATCACCTTGCCGGCACGATCCTGCACATAGTCGATCGGCGAGCTGTCATATTGCACCCCGCCGTTGGCCAGCGCCGAATAGGCATTGACCATCTGCCCGACTGTCGTCTCGCCCGCACCCAGCGCGAATGACAGATAGGGCTGATAATCGCCGATCCCCAATCGGGTGAATTCATGCACCACGCGCGGCATGCCGGTATCGTTGGCGATATGCACGGTCATCAGATTGCGCGACTGCTCCAGCCCCCAACGCATGGTGTGCGAGCCGCCGCCGCCTTCGTCGCCGAAGTTCTTGAAGCATTTCTGCCCCAGCGCGGCGCCTTGAAACACGCAGAACGGCTCGTCGGGCACCATCGTCGCCGGGGTCATGCCGTAATCGAGCGCGGTGGCATAAACGAAGGGCTTGATCGTCGAGCCCGGCTGGCGCTCGGCCTGCGTCGCGCGATTGAACGAATCGAGCCCGGCATCGAAGCCGCCCTGCATCGCCAGCACCCGCCCGCTGAACGGTTCCTCGACGATCATCCCGCCCGACACGCCGGGGATGCTGCGCAAGGCCCAGCCATCGCCCTCAGGCGCTGCGGTTACTACGTCGCCGGCGCGTAACGGATCGGGCAGACCACTCAGCGGCCCGCTCGATCCGTCGGCAAAACCGATCGTCGCTGCTGATCCCCGGCGGTCCAGCACTAGCCCCACCCGCCAATCCTTATACGCGATGGTCTTGTTCAGCGCCAACAGCTGACTTTGCCAACTGTCCCGATCGATATCGATATGGGCGATCGGCCCCGGCCAGCCCCGGCCTGCGGAATAGCGGAGCAACCCGCCGCGCAAGGCATCGAGACTGGCCTTCTGCAGCGTCGGGTCGAGCGACGTCCGCACCCACAGCCCGCCGGCATAGACGCTGTTCTTGCCGTCATCGGCATTCTCGCCATATTGATCGATCAGCCGGCGGCGTACTTCCTCGACGAAATAGCCCACCGAAGAATCATAGGTTTCCACGCGGCGCGGGATCACGCCGAGCGGCTCCGCTTTGGCCGCATCGCCATCGGCGCGCGCGACGAAACCGTTCTTGACCATCTGGTCGAGCACCCAATTGCGCCGGGTAATCGCCATATCGACGAATTTGGCCCGGCCATAGGTTTCCGGCGCCTTGGGCAGGATCGCCAGAAACGCGGCTTCGTTCAGCTTGAGATCGCCGACATCCTTGCCGAAATAGGCGCGTGATGCCGCCTGCACGCCGAAGCTCTGCCGCCCCAGCGGAATCTCGTTGAGATACAGCTCCAGGATCTGCTGCTTGCTCAGCACGCCTTCGATACGCCGCGCCAGGATCATCTCCTTGAGCTTGCGCGAGACCGAATATTCGTTGCCGATCAGGATGTTCTTGGCGACCTGTTGGGTAATGGTCGAGCCGCCGCGAGCGCGCTGGCCCGAGCCGAACTTCAGCCCGTAATCGACCACCGCCTCGCCCAGCCCGACGAAATCGACGCCGCCATGGGTAAAGAAATTCTTGTCCTCCGCCGAAATATAGGCGTTGATCAGCGTCTTGGGAAAATCGACATAGCGCAATTGCACGCGGCGCTCGCGCGCGTAGGAATAGACGATGCTGCCATCGGCCCCGCGCACCATCGTCGGCAGCGGCGGCTGATAATCGAGCAGCTTGTCCGCCGACGGCAGATTGCGCGCGATCGTGATCCAGATGACGAACCAGATCACCAGCAGCAGCGCCACCGCATAACCACACCAGCGTAGCCAGCGCTGCGCCCGCCAATGCCGCGCAAAACTGCCGATTGCGGGGCTCAGCGCAGCGGGCAAGGGCAATCGTGACATCTGGCGCGACAACAGCCCGGCGTTGCGCCGGATGCGGTAGCTCAGTTTTTCTTCCGGTCGGTCGTCATCCATGGTCACAGGCTCCCTAGCATGGCGACGCGCGGGTTTGCCAGCAGGGTTGTGGCCGATGTGCTGTGCCAGCCCGGCAAGTGGCCGGATGTGGCGCGAGGCGGCTTGCGGCAATCCCCAGGCAGCCGATGACCGTCATCCCCGTAAATTTACGGAGTTAGGAGATTTAACAATCTATATTAGATTCCACATAAAAATGTCTGAAATCACATGATTATTCTTTTGGCACGATATTTGCTGGTGTCTCGGCGGGTTCCTTGCACGCCCACCCGATTTATTTGATCTCGTGCGATTTTTTTCAGAAACAGGAATTTGGTATGCAGAAATTGGCCCTGGTGGCAGGTATCGCAACACTGGTGGGACTTGCCCAGCCGGCTTGGGCCGATACCGTCCTGACCTTCGACAATATACCCGATGGCTCGATCGTTACGGCGCAATATACCGGCGTCACCATCACCGGCGCTTCGGTCCTTACCGAGAATACATCGCTGAACCCGGCGTTTCCGCCCGTTTCTGATCCGAAGGTCGTGTATGACTACCTGAACGGCACGATAACCCTGGATTTCACGACCGCCGTCGATTCGATTGGCGCTTATGTCACCGGCAACGCACCAATTGAATTGCTGGCTTATGACGGCGCCACACAGATTGGTACGACGTCCACTCCCGGCGCCAACTATATTGGCTCGACCACCGGCTACTCACCTAACATCTTCCTGTCGCTTGCCGGCGCGACGATTACCCAGGCGGTATTCACGAACAATGAAGGCATCGGCGATACCTTCACGCTCGATAACGTGACGATCGGCGGGACGATCATCACCAACGCCGTGCCCGAGCCCGAGAGCTGGGCGCTGTTCATCGCGGGCTTTGGCCTGGTCGGCGCAGCGGTCCGCAACCGCAAGAAGATCGCCGTCACTTACGCCTGATAAGCTCGACCACGAAGACACACCGCCGGCCGCAAGGCCGGCGGTGCCGCGTTACATCGGCATTCCGGCAGCTGCATCAGGCTTATTCTCCATGATGCGCGCAAGGTAGCCAGCGGCTCCGCCCCTTCATCGGCTGGCGTCGAGCAATAAACTTGCCGCGGCGCGATCGCGGTGCTAACCAGGCGCAACCGGGGCAGTCCTGCCCGGATCCTCCTAACGCAAAGCCCAGCCGTGAAGGTGGCAGGCGTGCCTCTTCGGATGGATCAGGCTTGACCGGTTCCCTACCGGATAGTCCGGGCCGGAACCGTCCGGATACGACAGGTTGATGCAGGTCATGAATAGCCGCTTTCCGTTCCATGTGCCACAGCTCCAAAGGGGCGTGGCGGCATGGATCACGGGCAGGCTGGCACATGGATCGATGGCGGTCGGGTCGCACCAGACCAGAACCATCGCTTCTGCGCGCTTCGCCGCGCTGCGCCATTTCTCACCAGCAGATGCACACACCGCCGCCGGTGAGCCCGATCGCGAGCACGCGACAAATCTCTTCGGCTATTCCCATGAAGCTGCGCCACTGCGCCGGGGATCGTCCCCGATGCCGGCGCGCGGCACCCCCGCCAAATATCGCGCCATAGCGCCGGGCTCGCCCGCGCATCTGTGCGCCTGGAGAATTTATAATGACAACGCGTATGCTGATCGATGCGCGCCACCCGGAAGAAACCCGGGTTGCGGTGCTGACAGGCAACCGGATTGAAGAATTCGACTTTGATTCTGCCGATCACAAGCAGATCAAGGGCAATATCTACCTCGCCAAGGTTACGCGGGTAGAACCATCGCTGCAGGCCGCCTTCGTCGATTTCGGCGGCAACCGGCACGGCTTTCTCGCCTTCAGCGAAATCCACCCGGATTACTACCAGATCCCCAAGGAAGACCGCGAAGCGCTGCTGGCCGAAGAAGCCGCACATGCCGCCGAAGAGGCCGTGTTGCGCGCCGCCGAGGAAGCCGAAGAAGATGCCTATGCGGCCAGCGGCGAGCATTATGCCGAAGATGGTTACGGCAGCGACGATTATGCCGCAGACGAAAACGGCCTCGGCAGCGTCACCGAAATCGATACTTCCGAAAAAGACCATGTCGCGACCATCGAGGATGGCCACGTTGCGCAGGATTTCGATCATGCCGGCGAAGATTTGGAAGACGAGGATGCCGAAGCCGCTGATGCCGGTAATGGCGACGAAGGCGGCAGCGAAGAAGGCAGCGGAGACGAACGTGGCGAAGATGGGGGCAATCAGCCGGGTCGCCGCCGCGGTCGCCGCCAAGGCTCAGGTCAGGGGCGCGCCCAGGCCAAGGATACCCGCGGCCAGGCCGACGATCTGCGCGCGCGCCGCATGGCGCTGCGCCGCCGCTACAAGATCCAGGATGTCATCCATCGCCGCCAGGTCCTGCTGGTCCAGGTGGTCAAGGAAGAGCGCGGCAACAAGGGCGCGGCGCTGACTTCGTATCTCAGCCTGGCCGGCCGCTACTGCGTGCTGATGCCGAATTCCAGCCATGGCGGCGGCATCAGCCGCAAGATCAATTCGGTCCCCGATCGCAAACGGCTGAAGTCGATCGTGTCCGAAATGGCGCTGCCCAAGTCGATGGGCTGCATCGTCCGCACCGCCGGGCTGCAGCGCACCAAGACCGAGATCAAGCGCGATTTCGATTATCTGGCGCGGCTGTGGGACGATATCCGCGACACCACGCTGCATTCCAGCGCCCCGGCGCTGATCCATTCGGACAGCGACCTGATCAAGCGGGCGATCCGCGATATCTACAACCGCGATATCGAGGAAGTGATCGTCGAGGGCGAAAGCGGCTATCGCCTGGCGCGCGATTTCATGAAGCTGCTGATGCCTGGCCATGGCCGCCGGGTACGCGCCTATATCGATCCGGTACCCTTGTTCCAGCGCTTCGGCGCGGAAGACCAGCTGTCCGCGATGTACGACCCGGTGGTCCAGCTCAAATCGGGTGGCTACATCGTGATCAACCCGACCGAAGCGCTGGTCTCGATCGACATCAACTCGGGCCGTTCGACCAAGGAACACGGTATCGAGGCAACCGCGGTCAACACCAATCTGGAAGCCGCGCGCGAAATCGCCCGCCAGTTGCGCCTGCGCGACATGGCCGGGCTGGTCGTGATCGATTTCATCGACATGGAATACGGCTCGAACGTCCGCAAGGTCGAGAAAGCGGTCAAGGACGCGTTGAAGGACGATCGTGCGCGCATTCAGGTCGGACGCATTTCCAGTTTCGGGCTGATGGAAATGAGCCGCCAGCGCCTGCGCACCGGCGTGCTCGAAGCCACTACCCGCTCGTGCCCACATTGCGATGGTACCGGGCTGGTGCGCACTGCCGGTTCGGCCGGGCTGTCGGCGCTGCGCCTGATCGAGGAAGAAGCGGCCCGGGGCCGCGGCATCGTCATCATGCTGTTCGCCAGCCAGGAAGCGGCGATCTATGTGCTCAACACCAAGCGCGGCGATCTGGCTGCGGTCGAAGCGCGCTATGGCGTCACCGTCGAAGTGATCCCCGAAGGCGAGAACGAAGGCGCCAAGATGCGCGTCGCCTCGTCGGGTCCACGCAATGAGTTCGTGCCCAAATTCGAACCCACCGCTTACCTCGAGGAAGATGACGACGATCTTCCGGAGGAAACGGAAGACGAGATCGAGGACGAAGGTTCCGAAGAACCGCAGCAGCGTGAATCGCGCCATGCCGACGACAGGGTTGATGAGCGCGAACGAGCGAGCGACAGCGGCG
>CAXTOI010000122.1:0-9008 GCA_964245645.1 uncultured Novosphingobium sp.
ACTACGTCCTGGACAATAGCGTATTGTCCCATGCCGATCTTAACGGCCCGGCCATCGTCCCCTACTCCTGGCTGAACATTACCGAGAATACGATGGATCCCTTCCACGTCTACATTCTTCACGCCAACTTCGGATCGACGCACTTCATCCCGGACTTCGCGATCATGCCGCAGGTGACTTGGAACGAAATTGACATCGGCACGATTTACACGGCTACCCGCAATCTGCCCGACGGTCGCAAAATGAAGCGGGTTGTCACCTGGGTCGTTCCCAACATGGCGGTCATCCCCGGCGGCGACGCCCGCCCGTGCGACGCCCTTGCGATCTTCACGGCTGTTGACGATGGTCACACGAGAACATTCGTGACGAAGCGGGCGCCCGCAGGCTTCAGCGACGAGAACGTTCTCGAAGGCAAGGGCTTCGCGACCGCAAAGCCTTGGACGCAGATGACGATCGAGGAGCGCCAGGATGCTCCGAACGATTATGAGGCTCAGGCCAGCCAGGGAGCTGACGGCCTGCCGCACAGTTCGGACGAACATCTCGTTCGATCGGACACCGGCATCGGGATGCAGCGCCGGGTCCTTCGCCGTGAGATCAAGGCGGTCAGCGAAGGCAGGGACTCGACAAACGTGGCCTTTCGCTCTGGTGAGGAGACCATTCGAACGCCGTCTGGAAACTTTTTCGATTAGGGCGCAAGTAGCGCCCAAACAAAGTTAGGATTTCCCGGCGGAACAAGGTCGCGGAAGTTAAGCGTCGAAACACGCCTGCTCGTCCTTCCGCGCAGCTACGCTACGGATGGTCGAACAAAGATATTCGTGAACCGGATCACTGTCGTTACGCCGATGCCAGCGCAGTTCACCGCGCTGGTGTCCGAGCGTTATCGGGCATTCAAAGGCTCGCAGGCCGAACGAGCGGGCGAAGACGCGCGCGACCCTGCGAGGGAGCGTGGCCACCAGGCCGGTGCCGGGAAGGATAAAGGTCATGACGGCATAGCCGGGGGCGATTGCAGACACATGGGGAGCAATACCCAGCTTTCGCCACTCGCGCTCCACGTGCATTCGGGCGTCGGGAGTTGGTCGCATTACGCAGTGCGAGAGCCGCTCATAGGCATCAAGCGTAAGTTCGCTATCCGGCTCGAAACGCGCTCGATCGACCAAGCAAATGAAATCATCTTCCATTAAGGGGTGGCGCTTGATTTGATCGGCATGTCGCTGGCTGATTAACGATCGTTCACCATCTTCTACCAGCGAAAAATCGATCTCGCCGGCTTCCAGAGCAGTGATGTCATTCTGAGTGGATGGCTGTATCTGGAGGCTGATAAGCGGTGCCTCCGCCGCGAGGATGCGCAGGGCTTGAGGCAGGAGGACGAAGGAATGATAATGCGGCATGGTGAGTTTGAAGGTTCGCATTGTTGTAGCGGGATCAAAGCTTGGTCGCTGCCTCAAGGCTGCCTCGAGCCGAAGCAGCGCCTCGCGCAGCGGCTCAAGTAACGAAGCTGCAAGCGGCGTCAGCTCCATGCCATGACCCACTCGTATGAGCAGCGGATCATCAAATTCCTGGCGAAGCCGCTTTAGCGAATTGCTGATCGCTTGCGGTGTAACGTTGAGCTGCTCGGCTGTCCGCGTCAAGTTGCGCCCGACGAGCAAGGCATTCAGGACGCGCAAAAGGTTCAGATCGAGGCGATCGAATCGCATGATTTGCCAGCCTTCACACAGAGAGCGACTCGCGCGCGCCGGGTACGCGATGCAGCGTTTCGGCATCGATCTCTAGGCGCGCCGCCAGCGGGTGGCCCATTCGGTCACGACGCGCACATCTCACTCGGTTGGCAGCGCTGCCCGCGGCTCCTCTGCGCCAGGCGGGTTCGGCACCGGACGATACGACTGCCTCGCGAAGAAGTCCCAGACGAGACCAGGTCCGTCAATATCGCTGACAGTGGGGCCTAAGAAGCGCGGCGCACGCCAATATTGTTGAGGTATGCCATGGCCACCGCCCTGGATCGCATCGAGTTCGACCTCGTTGTTCTCGGAACCAAGCCAGGTCGTGCGCCTCAGGGCCGCACCGTTCGCCTTCGGAATGACGGTCACTTGCGGTTGGCTGGTGATCTTTGCACGTTCAGCAAAGAATTTGGCCGAGTCGATCGAGGACATGACATGGCCGCGGTTAACCAGCAGCCCGTAAAGCTTCACATCGCCGCCGAGAAACGGATTCAAAGGGTCCTTCGTCCCGTTCATGATGAGTACCGAGGAAGCACCTTCTTTGGGCGCGCACTTGTAATTGTCTCCGTCAGGCAGGCTAGCCGCGACTGCCGCCACCGCGCGGAACCGCGACGGGGCTTCCAACGCCAGCCGCAGAGCCATACCCCCGCCCCGCGAGATACCCACGGCAAATACCTTAGCGGGATCGACGCCCACTTGCTGCACGGTCTCGTCGACGGCCTTGACGATGAACCCCACATCGTCGATCTCCAGCTTGTTGGCCGCATAATCGCCCACCCGGTTACATGCATTCCAGTAGCCCTCGAAACCGTCGAGGTAAATAAGCGCGAAACTGTGCTGGTCCGCCAGTCGGTCGAAACCGTATCCTGTCCATGTCCGCATCTTTTGAGCGTTCTGCAGCGAGCCGGGCAGCGCCACGACGAGCGGAGCACCCTTCGGCAGCTTCTTTGGAACGTAAAGAAGATACGTCCTCTGGCGCCCCCCGGCGCTGATCGCTCCACTGACAAACCGACCGGATAATCCGGGATCGGCGGGAGCGGGAGAATAGCCAAAGTAGGCATAAGCGGCTCCGCCAAGTCCAAGAAGGCCAGCTCCACCTATCAACAGCCGAGAAACCAAGGTTTTCATATCCGGCCCTTTCTAGGCACGCCAAGGACTTTTTGGAAGGATGGGAACAATACAACGTTCAGTGGCGGTGTCATCTCACGAAGGCTTGTCGGTCTGTTACCGCTGACCACTATCCGCAACTTCTTGTCGCGGATGCTGATGCCTTGGCACGCCGTTTCGCCGCGCCGGATGCGGCGGGAGCAGTTGTAGTAGAGGTAACGTCCTCTTTTGCCTGTCGCGATCGCAAGCGCATGGCAGCACTCGGTGATTCCCGCGAGCAGGGTTGGGCCAAAGACGCGACCATGCCGCCCGGAGCGCGCTCACGTCCTTCGCTCCGGCATTGCACCATTGCGGGCTGATTCACATCGTGAGGCTCCGCCTCGCCCGCGCGATGGGATTGAAAAGATCCGCATCGGCTCAGGCGATAACCTGGATCCGGCGCCGGATACGTGCCGATCTTCCTGCTCGCCAGCGGCGCAACAGCTTGCGGAAGCGGGCCGCGAGAAATTGCAAACGGCACCGCGCCGTCCGCAAGGTTTCTTTCAGCCACGCCCCGTCCGTATCGCCGACCGCCGTCAACGCCCTCCGAACTTGATCGTAGCGGTTCCGCCAAACGTGCGCGGCTCGCGGGTGATAACGGAAGCCAGCCCCAATTGCTGAACGATGAGCGAAGCGACGCGGTCGCGCCGGTCCGTGAGGTTGCGGCCCCAAACGGAAAGATCGAGCTTGCCATCTAACACTGTGAGGCCGACCCGGCCATTTACGAGCACGTGCGCTTGGTCGACTTCCGCGGAATTGTAGGCGGCAGCATCGGCAGCGCTGACCACCGCGCCGGTGCTCGCATCGATCCGCTGCCCGGCCGAGTTGAGGTAGAAATTGTTCGCCCCGTTGGCCGTCTCGGACTGATAGGCGGCATCGCCCCGCACGATGACGCGACCAAACGCAAAATCGTGTTGCCAGGAGGGCGATACCGAGACCGTCCACTTCGCAACGCCGATGAAACGCTCCTTGCTGCGGTCAAAACCAGTGTTGGGATCGATAAAGCTCGCATAGTCAGGATGGGTGTATGCGGCAGTCCCGCTCAGCCTGAAGCCTGCGGGAAGGATCGCGTCCGCCTCGAACTCGCCGCCATAGATGTTCACCCGGCCGACATTGGTGATGTAGGTCGCGCTCGCGCCCGCGGTGTTGAAGATCGTGGTGGGCTGCTGCACCTGCTTGTCGATCGTATAATAACCTGCGGCGTTCACCCGCAGTCGACGGTCGAAGAACTCGCTCTTGATGCCCCCTTCATAAGACGTCGACGTTTGCGGTTGGAACCCGCCCGTCGAACCGGCGAACAGGTTGGTGCCCCGCAGGTTCTGGCCACCCGAGCGGAAACCTCTGGCCGTTTTAGCGTAGACAAGAATGTCGGGCGTGAGCTTGTAGTCCAGGCTGGCCGTGTACGAAGTTCCGCCGAAGCTGCCGTGCCGCTCGGTGTCCGGGCAGACTCCGCCGGTCACGTTGACACTGCAGTTGAACACGGCGCCCGCCGCCGGGCCAGCATAGGTCCCAGTCGAGTACACGCCATTATTCGCGAGCAGCCGTTTGGTGTCGATCGAATACCGCAGCCCCCCGGTCAACGACAGCCGATCGGTGGCGTGAAAGGTGCCTTGGGCATAGATGCCCTGACTGTAGGTGCGGACCCGGCCCTCAGTCGATTGCACCGCCGGGTTCAAGGCGGGCAATGCCGTGTTGGTTGACCCGTCGGTGCCGTACTCGGTAAATGCAAACAACCCGGCCGCGAAATCGATGCGGTCGCGCGCCGCCTTGCCCGTAATCTGCAACTCGCCTGAATATTGGGCGAGGTTCTGGGTCAAGCGCGACGCCAGGATCGCGTATTGTGTCCCGTCCAGGTCGATGTCCGATAGGGCGCGGACCCTGCGAAACCCGCCGATGAACTTGACCGCACCGAAATCGGTGTCCTGCGTGACCGTGCCGGTATAAGTGTCAGTCTTGGCGATCGTCGTCGGCAGTACGTTCAGCTGTTGCCGATCGCCGCTGTTTTCATTCGCGATCGACGTTTTCAGCGCCGCAATGCCGGCGCCGAAGCAGGCAGCAAGACCGCCCGCGAAGCAGGCGCCGTGAGTGCTTTCGACCCCCGCCTCGATGTTGGCGGGCGATGACGGCGAGTAATAAGTCGCGCGGAAGCCGTTGTTGAGGAAGTTGGAACGGAACCGCTCGCCCGACAGCAGGATGCTGAGGGTGGAGGTAGGCTTGAACAGTAACTTGGCCCGTAATGTCGAGTCGTCCTGCCCACCCAGCTTACGGCCGGACAGCTGCTCACTGGAGAAGCCATCGCGGTTGTTGCGCTGGTACGCCACTCGAATGGCCAGCACGTCGTCGACGATCGGTGCGTTGACGATGCCGGTTCCCGACCAAGTGTTGAACCGGCCGTAGGTGCCCGAGGCGAGTGCCGACAGACCCCGGAAATTGGGATCGTTCGTGTTGATCAGAATAGCGCCGCCGGTGGTGTTGCGGCCGAACAACGTTCCTTGCGGACCCCTGAGCGTCTGCACGTCCTGGATGTCGAGCAGGTTGGCGTTGATGCCATATGTCCGTGCCCAATAATAGCCGTCGACATAGATGCCCACTGAGGGATCCTCAGTCGCCAGGGGCTCGGGCTGCACCTCGCCGCGGATGGTGAAATTGGAGGACGATCCCGACGAAGTCGTGGGCTGCACGATCAGGCCGGGGGTGGTGAGCGCGATGTCTGGCACCTGCCGGGCATTCTGCTGCTGCAACACGGCCCCCGACAGGGCGGTGACAGAGACCGGAACGTTTTGCAGATTCTCCGCGACGCGGCGCGCGGTCACAACGATGTCGCCGAGCTGGTCGGCTGCTTGCGTCCGCCCCGTATCCGGGGTGGAGGGCGTTGTCGCAGGAGAGGGAGCGTCCGAGGTCCGCGTGGGTGCTTCTGGCCCACGTACCTCCTGCGCCTGGCTCTGTTGCACGCAGGCAAGCGCCAACGTGATCGCAAGAACTGATGCGGTCGAAGCACAATAAAGCATGGTAGCCCTCCCCCTTGTCCGCCGGACCGCGATCGCTCGTCGGTAATCCGGTGTTGAACTAATTGTCCTAACTGTCCTCTCGATAGGACAACCCGGTTCCTGGTGTCAAGCTCGTTGCCAGCTCGCGCCATGCTGCGCACCAAAACAGCACCGCTTTACGGAGCGGCGGATCAGGGTCTGAAAAGCAGAGGAATAGAAGACATGAGGTAATCGCAGGAGCGCCAGACTATGACGCGATTGCTGCATTGCGGTGGTTGTTCCCGATATGATGCGCAGGGCTCGCCATTGTGGTCGGCCCAGCATCAAACGGTGGCAACCATGGCGAATATATCGGTCTCGACGTTTCGTTGAAGGACAGCCGTGTCGATCCGGCGGGACGGCAAGCGGGGCTGGCGGCAAGTGTGCATCCGATCCGCAGGCACTGGCAGCATTGATCCACAAGCATGCACCAGCTGCCGAGCGGGTCGTGTTCAAGACCGGCCCGTTGTCGATATGGTTCTACCATGCGCTGAGCGCGGTAGGGCTGCCGGCGGTCTCAATCGATCGTTCCCTGAAGCACAACAAACCACCTTCGGCCAAAACCGCCGTCATCTCATTAACAGCGCTTTGCTCAGCTCATGTTCCTCCAGCAAATGCCAAAACTTTAGCAGTTTGCTGAAAAGCGCCACCGGCTGTTATGATTTTGATTTTCAGGTGGTTCGGACGTGATAGCCGTATGGCTCGTTTTCAGCTGGGTATTATGCGGTTATCCTTGGCTGTCACGCCAACGCCAGTCAAACCACCCGGCAATCAAACCTTGATCCGATCCCACTGGTCATCCCCCAACCCATAACGTCTCACCATCCATCGACCCATCCTCTGAATGGCCGACCTCCTGTACATCACTTATCGATGGCTATGGGAATTCTCTATTTGACGACACGCTCTAGGGTCATTTGGCGCAGCTACGTGGCGACGCCTAAACCAATGTCAAAATTATCAAGGGCATCATCGCGCCGATGCTATCGGGGTAGAAAAATAGACCGCCGCGCAGGTCGCCGTAATGGATGTTGCCGCAGAACTTGCACCCTTTGTATATCCTCCCCCATCCCGGTGATCCGTCGCTTCCAGCACGAACGAGCCGTGATCGTCGAGATACAAGGAGGAAAGATCAGTGGATGCTGATTTCGCCGTTGACGGCACGCCACTCGGTGGGGCCGATCAGCTTCTGGTGGGCGATGCTGACCGAGTGCAGCACGGCGTCGATGTCGCGCCGCCAGAAATCGAGGAAGCGTTTCAACTCGGGAAAGCGCGGGGCGAGGTCGTATTGCTGGAGCAGGAATTGCTGCAGCAGGCTGGGATGGTCGGGCATGTAGTAGTGGATCTGGATCGTGGCCAAGCCATAGCCGGCCAATTGCATCTGCAGGTCTTTCTGGCGCAAGTCGCTCTGGTTCATAGACACCCCCCGAAGGCGTTGATGACTGAACCGAAATCTAACGCACATGGGTTAATTTAGCGATGGCCGCGAACCGCACATTGCAGATATTTGTGCGATGCAGCATTTTTGTTACACTTCAGCGAATGGCCGGCGCCATGCCGACCGCAGCGCAACTCGATTGGTGATGGTGACCAAGCAGCGAGACCGCAAGGAAACCAGCCGCGACCAATGCCAGGAAGCCCGCGACGGCCCAGGCGAGATAGCGATCGATCCATGCCTTGATCGGCGCACCGAACAAGCGGAACAGCACGCCCACGGTCATGAACACGGTGCCGCGCGAGATCACGCTGGCGAGCAGGAACGGCCCGATCGGTACGGCAATGAAGCCGGCGGTGATCGTCACCAGCTTGAACGGGATCGGCGTCATGCCCTTCAGGACGATAATCATGAAGGCGTTGTCGCGCAGCGTGCAGGCCATTGCCGGAAAGCTTTTCGCCAGCCCCAGCGCGTGAAGGAGCGGTACGCCGAAGGCCTGAAAGGCGAAGTGGCCGATCGCATAGCCGACGAGCCCGCCGATGACCGAGGACAGCGTCGTGATCACCGCAAAGCGCACGGCGTATCGGGGCCGGGCCAGGCACATCAGTCCGAGCAGCGGATGCGGGGGAATGGGAAACATGCTCGATTCCAGGAAGGCGAACAGCGCCAGCCACCATTCTGCGCGGCGATCCTCTGCCTTGGCCATCGTCCATTCGTAAAGTCGGCGCAGCATGCAGGCCCCCGGATATGATTGGCGCCCGTTTAGGCTAATACGCGAGCAAGATGGTACTGAATTCTATGAAGTGTTGCTGCGCAGCAACTCGCCAAAAACATCCGCTTGTTACCCGCAAAGCCGACGCGCGGACCATTGCTTGCCAGCACACTGGCCGATTTATCCGGCAATCCCACCAAAGCGCGGCATTTGCGCAACAGTTCAGATAATTGGCCGCTTGCGCGCATCAATCGATGGGATTAAACCCCGACTTCGCAATCATAGTGCGTGAATATTAACCTAGGGGAATCCGTTATGCGGAAACTGATTATCGCGACGGCACTGGCCTCGACGGCTCTGGCCGCGCCGGCGCTCGCGCGTGACAAATCATGGTATGTCGAGGGCGATGCGGGCGGCACGATCCTGGAAGACCAGAATATCAAGGATTCGCCGGACAACGGTGGCGCTGCGGTCGGAACGTATAAGACCAAGGTCGGCTACGATTTCGGTGGAACCGTCGGTTATGATTTCGGTCCGTTCCGGCTTGAGTCGGAAGCGAACTACAGCCGGGCCAAGGCCAAGCAGTTTACCGATCCTTCGGGCAATATCTCTTACGCCGGCAAAGGCGTCCTGGGTGGTAGCACCCGCACCCTCGGCTTTTTCGGAAACGCGCTGATCGATTTCGGCCCTGACGATGGCCTGCAGGGCTTCGTCGGCGGCGGCGTCGGTGTGGCGCGGGTACACACTGCGGTGCGTACGCAGACAGTTGCCGACAATGTGAGCGACGCATCGACGGGTTTTGCCTGGCAAGTGATCGCCGGCGTCCGTGCGCCGATCAGCACGCATTGGGATATCGGGGTCAAATATCGCTACATGCAGGCGCAGGACGCCAACAAGTTCGTCAGCGATGCAGGGTTAGCGCTACGCGATCGGGTGCGGTCGCATTCGCTGCTGGGAACGCTGACGTATAACTT
>CAXTOI010000123.1:0-8983 GCA_964245645.1 uncultured Novosphingobium sp.
AACCGGCACGATCGGCGCTCGTTATACCAGAGAGCATAAAGACTTCTCGTCTCAGTTATATTTCGATGAGCTCGGAAGTGCCTATGGCGGACCTGGCATCGCTAATCCGCCGCTGCTGACCTACGATTTTTCGAAAAGCACCGTCGGCGACCTCGCGACCCAGAACGAAGGTTTGGGGAGCGGCAAGATCGGGCTCGACTATAAGCCCGATCGACACACGCTTTTCTACGTTAGCGTCTCGCGTGGTGTCAAAGGTGCGGGGTTCAATACGAATTCGGGCGGCGGCCTGACAATCGCAGAAACGCCATTCAAGAGCGAGTACGTCTACGCTTATGAAGGCGGATCGAAACTCGAATTGCTTGACCGTCTGCTGCGCATCAACACCAGCATCTTCTACTATGACTATCATCGCTTCCAGGGTTTTGCCTTTTCCGGCGTCCAGGGAGTTGTCGGCAATTACAACGGGCGCTTCAGTGGCGGCGAGATTGAGATCGTCGCCACACCCCGCAGCGATATCGATATCAACATTTCCGCCTCGCGGCTCTCGACGAAGCTCTACGATGTGTCCACGGCTTATTCCGGGGTTCGCGATGAGCAGAGTATCATGGCCCCGCCGTGGACGGTCAACGGAAGCATCACCAAGCGCTTCGAATTGCCGTTCGGCACCCTGGCCATCAATTGGAACGGCAATTACATCGACCATCGCTACGCGTCGATCGACAACAACGCCGCCACTTACGTACCCGGCTCGTTCATGCACAATGCGCGCGTTTCGCTTACTTTGCCGCAACATAAAGTGGAACTCGCGTTCTTCGTCGACAACATCAGTAACGTCGCAAGGCAACAGTTCAGTTTCGATCTGACGACGTCGACGGGCAGTTGGCTGCAAAGCTTCGCGCCGCCCCGCTGGTTCGGCGGATCGATCAGAAAGACATTTTAAGTGGCATGGCAGGCGCGCGCGCGAGTGTTCGTCACGTTCACGCGCTCATGCCTTGGGCTACCGGCAAAGATAGGAAATGTGATGACTAATATCGCTGGCCGTATTGGTACTGCCATCGGGGCCACGCTTCTCGCGCTCGGCGCTGCCGATACCGCTGATGCAGCGTCGGCGCCGCCAGCCTTCACAGTCTGCACGGCCTGCCACATGACCACCCCGGACCACGCTACGTCGGTGGGGCCAAATCTGCGCGGCGTCGTCGGGCGAAGAGCGGGAAGCCAGTCGGGTTATGCTTATTCTCCCGCATTGAAATCTGCGGGGATCATCTGGACGCCGGACAAGATCGAGCAGTGGTTGGCGGGGCCATCCAAGATGATTCCGGGCGTAAGGATGGTCCAGACCATCCCTAGTTTGGCGGATCGCAAAATCATCGTGGCTTATCTCGCTACGCTGAAATGAGTTCACGCAAAGCTTTGCTTGATCATCGACTGTAATGGGTGAGCGAAATGGTGACGGAGAGCGGCAAGATCAAAAATCCGTTTGGCATGGTCGTGATCATTGCCATTGTCCTGGCGACGATCCTGGCGAATGCTGCAGCAATCATCCTGCCGGTTTTTTTGCCGGTGCTGGCGCATTCGCGCGGCTTAACCGAAGCCCAGGCCGGGCTTTTCGCCTTTGCGGTATATGGCGGCATCGGCATCGGCTCCATGGCCTGCGCAATGCTGCCGCGTGTCGTCGAGCGGTTGAACTGGCGGTGGACCGCGGTTCTTGGCTTGATCGCGGTGATTTCGGCCAGTCTGGCGATGGCGGCGGTCCAGGGAGTCTTCGCGCTTTATGTCCTGGCCGTGGTTAGCGGGATCGGCGCCGGCCTGGTCAACGCGGTGCTTTGTGCAATTTGCGCTGAGGGCGACGGCGCGCGCTTGATCGCAGCGTTTCTGGCGGCGCAGATCGGGTTTGGCGCGGCAGCCGTTGCGCTTGTTTCACCGATCGTCGACCATCATGGCGAGGCGGGTGCATTCCTGACGTTGGCCGCCCTGGGCGCTGCTGCGCTGCTGCTGTGCCCGTTGCTCCCGACTGGCAGCCTAGCGCAATCCTCACCCGAGCACAGCGTCAGTCCCGGATCGGATCGCATTTCCGGCATGGGCTGGGCGGTCGTGGTCGGCCTGTTGCTTTACTTTGTCGCTTCGGGAGCAAGCTATGGGTTTCTTGGCTATATGGGGATGGCCTGGGGCGGCAAACCTGCAGCGGTCGCAAGCGCGATCTCGGGCATCATGATCATTGGCATGATCGGCACGCTGGTGGTCATGCTGGTCGGTTCGCGCTTCGGTTATGTCTGGCCCCTGGCGATCCTCATGATAGCAAACTTGGTCGCACTCGTCTTATTTATCGAGGTCAGGCCAGTCGCAGCATTCCTTCCGATCGGCGGATTGCTGTATTTCTCGATGAACACCGGGCCGGCATATCTGTTCGACGTGCTGACCGACGTGGATGGCTCGACCGGGGCGGCGATGATGTTGGGCGCAAGCCAGTTTGGCGGCTTTGCGATCGGCCCCGCGATCGCCGGCTACCTCGTCACGCCCGATTACGGGTTGGTCAATCTTTTTTCGACGGCGCTGCTCATCGCGGCCTCGCTGATCGTCTTTGGCGTCGTGTGGCTGCACCGCCGCCAATCGCTCCGATTTCTCATCGATACACCAGCGCAAGCGGAAGGCTAACGGACATGTTCGGCAAACATCTCAACGTGGCGAGACGGGCCATTGGCTTCGCCGGGGCATGTCTGGCAACGGCGCTCTTTGGTCAGGCCCATCAGGTTGCTGACGCGCCTGACCCTGCCGAATGGCGAATTTACGGCAACGGCCCTAGCCAGTTCTTCTACAGTCCGATCGACCAGATCAACGACCAGAACGTCGCTCGCCTGGGTCTGGCATGGAGTGCTGATCTACCCAGCAAAGATGGCCCGGTCGGGAATATCCTAGTGGCGGACGGCGTGGCCTATGAAAGTGCGGCGGAGAGCACCGTCTTCGCGGTCGACGTAAAAACCGGTAAGTTGTTGTGGCAATTCAAGCCCGAGATCGATCTTGCCGGCGGATCGCTCGGAACATTCGTCGCCTATCGCCTGCAGCGCGGCCTCGCTATCGACGGCGACAAGCTGTTCATCGCGACCGCCGACTGCCGGATGATCGCATTAGACAAAAAGACCGGCCAGAAAATCTGGGACAAGCAGACCTGCGAGAAGGGCGGTGGCCTTATGCACACAGCCGCGCCGCATATCGGCAACGGCATGGTGTTCGAGGGTGCCAGTTGCGGCGATATTGGAGCCACGCGCGGTTTTACCATCGCTCTGGACGAGAATACGGGTGAGGAGAAGTGGCGCTTCTACGGCGTGCCGCGCTTTCCCGATGAACCGGCCGGTGGGCAGGACAATGCCGCGCTCGATATGGCGGCCAAGACCTGGGGCTCGGGCCTGACCCAACAGGTGGGCTGTGGCGGAGCTTGGGAAGGGATCACTTACGACCCGGTGTTGAACCAGCTCTATGTTCCCACCAGCGGCGTTTTTCCATGGCGACCCGATGCTCGGCCAAAAGACGCGGGCGATGAGTTGTTCACCGGCTCGATCGTGGCGTTGAACGCCGATACCGGCGAATATGTCTGGCATTACAAGCTGGCCCCGCATGATGGCTGGAACTGGGAGGCCTATCAGTCGATCGTCACCGATCTCACGCTCGACGGCCAGAAACGTCGCGTGGTAATGAACGCGCCCAAGCATGGCTTCCTGATCACGCTCGACGCCAAGACCGGGCAGTTTATCTCTGGCGACAAGTTTGCGCCGGTCAACTGGGCCAGCGGGTTCGATGCCAACGGCCGTCCGATCGTGACCGACGGCGGCAGATATTGGGAAAAAGGGCCGCAAGGCGCGATCAGCTACGGCGGCGTAACGGGTGCGCACAGTTGGCAACCCATCTCTTACAGCCCCAAAACCGGACTGGTCTATATCCCTGCCGCCGACGGTCCGACGCTGATGGCCAACGACGACAAAACTGCAATTGGTGGCGTGAAATGGGTCGTGGATTATCAGGATGCCCACAATCGGCAGGGCGGGGCATTGGTAGCGATCGATCCGGTCAGCCACAAGATCCGTTGGGAAATCAAGCAAGCGGCGCCGAGCAACGGGGGGGTGATGTCCACCGGCGGCAATCTGGTCTTCGAGGGCACGGCGGCAGGCTATTTTGAGGTCCGCGCTGCCGATACCGGCAAGCTCCTGTGGTCGAAATATCTGGGGGGTTCGCTACAGGGCGCACCCAGCACGGTGATGGTCAATGGCGTGCAATATATCCTGCTGCCGTTCGGCAACGCGACCTCGGCGAGCCAAGGTATGACCTTGGCAAAACTCAATTCCTGCGAGGATTGCCGCCAGGCGCCATCACGTATTCTGGCGTTCAAACTCGGCGCAAGCGAGGTGCTGCCGCCGAACCCCAAGCTGCCGCTGGTGCCGAAGCCGCCGCTGCCGCGGTTCGACAAGGCCATCGCGGCCAAAGGCGAAGTGCTGTTCCTGTCCTCCGGCTGCGAGACTTGCCATGGCACAGGGCTGGTAAATGGCGGCGGCAAGGCCCCTGACCTGCAACGCACGGGCGAAGCGCGCCACAAGTTGTTCGCGGATATCGTGCGCGGAGGGCTGCTCAATCAGACCGGCATGCCGCGGTTCGCGACCTTCTCCGATGACGATCTCAAGGGGCTCCAGGCTTATATCATCAACAAGGCCTGGGATGCTCATGAAGCGGGTCACGGCAAATCGACCCAGCCGAAAGTGATGTGAAGGATAAGTTCTGTGCGTTTTAAGCGTCCCAATGTCGCGAAATTCACCGTCGGCATCAAAATTGCGGGCATGGCAGCGGTGCTGCTTGCGGGGTCACTGGTCTCGGCGCAGGTCGCGGACGCTCCAAACCCGGCCGAGTGGCGAAGCTTTGGCAACGGCCCCGGCCAACTGTTCTACAGCCCGATCGAACAGATCAACGACAAGAATGTTTCCCGCCTAGGACTGGCCTGGAGCGTCGATCTGCCGACCAAAGATGGTCCGGTCGGTAATATCTTGGTGGCAAACGGCATTGCGTTTGAAAGCTCGGCAGGTGGCCATGTCTATGCCATCGACTTGAAGGCGGAGAAATTACTGTGGCAGTTCGATCCGGAGATCGATCTGACCGGCGCGGCGCTTACCGCTTTCATCGGAGCCCGAGTGGGGCGCGGCGTGGCTTTGCAAGACGACAAGGTCTTCGTCAATCTTCCGGATTGCCGGCTGGTCGCGTTGGACAGAGCCACGGGCAAGAAGCTTTGGGACAAACAGACCTGTGACAAAACCGGAGGCTTTACGCAGACTGCGCCTCCGCAGGTCGGCGATGGCCTGGTGTTCACGGGCAACAGCTGCATGGATATCGGTGGTCGGCGCGGCTTCATTACGGCGTTGGATCAGAAGACCGGCGAGCGGAAATGGCGGTTCTATGTCGTGCCGCGCTTCCCGGAGGAGCCCGCTGGTGGGCAGGAGACCCCGGCGCTCGAGATGGCCGCCAAGACATGGGGGCATATCGATCAGCAACAAGTTGGCTGTGGCGGCAGCTATGGGGGGCTGGCTTACGATCCGCTCCTGAAGCTGGTGTATGTGCCCACTACGGGGGCATATCCTTATGCGCCGGATGGCCGGGCCAAGGACGCCGGCGATGAGCTGTTCACCGGCTCGATCGTGGCGCTCAATGCCGAAACCGGCGAGTATGTCTGGCATTATAAGCTGGCGCCGCACGACGGCTGGAACTTCGAGGCGATGCAGTCGATCGTCACCGACCTCGCGATCGATGGTCAGCCGCGCCGGGTCTTGCTGAATGCCCCCAAACACGGCTTCCTGATCATGTTGGACGCCAAGACCGGGCAGTTCATCTCGGCGGGAAAGACGGCCGCTGTTAACTGGGCCAGCGGTTTCGATACCCAGGGCCGCCCGATCATGACGGGCGACGCCAATTACTGGGAAAAGGGTGCGGCAGGCGCCATAGTCGTTCCCGGAATATCGGGCACGCACAACACGCAGCCGATGTCCTACAGTCCCCAGACAGGGCTCGTCTACATCCCGGTCGCCACTTCGCCCTGGCGTATGGTGACCGACAAAAGCAGTACCATCGGCGGCGCGATCATGGACGCTTCTTACCAGGATGCCCAGCATCCACGTAGCGGCGCATTGGTGGCGATGGACCCGCTCACCCAGAAGCCCCGTTGGCAGATCAAGCAGAATATCAGTTTCAACGGCGGCGTGTTGTCCACCGGTGGCAATCTGGTGTTCCAGGGCAATGGCTCGGGCTATTTCGAGGTGCACGCCGCCGACACCGGTAAGCTATTATGGTCGAAATATCTCGGCGGGGTGCTTCAGGGCGCGCCCACCACCGTGATGATGGATGGGGCGCAATATATCCTGTTGCCTTTCGGCAATGGCACTTCGCTGGGCATGCCGCTGGCCTACTCGATTCTGAGCTCATGCCAAGATTGTCGCCAAGCGCCATCGCGGATTCTGGCGTTTAAACTTGATGCAAAACAGGCCCTCCCCGCCAATCCTAAGCCGTTGGCGATCCCCAGACCACCCCTGCCGCGCTTTACGCCGGCGCTTGCCGCCCAGGGCAAAGACTTGTTTGCAGCAGCCGGCTGCGACGCCTGCCATGGCATGGAAATGATCAATGCCGGCGGCACCCCGCCGGACCTGCACCGCACCGGCGAAGCGCGCCACAAGCTGTTTGCCGACATCGTCCGCGGCGGATTGCTGAATCAGACAGGAATGCCCCGTTTCCCGTCTTTCACCCAGGACGATCTCACCGCTCTGCAGGCCTACATCATCAACGGTGCCTGGGATGCGTATGAAGCGGGCGACAAAAAACATGTCCTGCGCAACGGCAAACTGCCCGACCATGCAAAAGGATCACAATCATGAGGAGAGATAACCAGACCGACGTCACGATTTTGGGTCTGGGAGCGATGGGGTCAGCCTTTGCAAGCGTGTTTCTCAAGGCCGGGAAGCGGATAACAGTCTGGAACCGTTCGCCCGACCGCGCTGACCCGTTGGTCCGGCAAGGCGCCGTCCTGGCGCCGAATGTAGAGGCGGCAATGACCGCGAGTCCGGTGACGGTGATGATCGTCCTCGATCATATTGCGGTCGAGGACATGCTCTCGGATCAAGTGCTGGCAGCCTCGGAGCATCGCACGCTGGTCAATTTGACTACTGCCACGAGTACGGAGGTCAAGGACCTCGCCGAAAAATGCCGCAATGCCCGAGTGAGGTATCTGGCGGGGGGAGTCACGGTCTATCCCCAGGCGATTGGCGATAACGATACGGTGATCTTCTATTCGGGAGATCGGATGGCTTTCGACGAATACGGGTCTCTTCTCAAAATCCTCGCCGGGTCACAGAAATTCGTCGGGTCGGACCCCGCGGTCGGACAAGCGATGTATTTGGCGACGGCCGGCGCATGCTTCTCCGCCGTTCCAGGTATCTTCGAGGCGGTGGCCTGGGGGGAACGCTATGGCATCCCGGTGACCCAGACGTTCGAATATATTCAGACGGTGTCAGTGCCCTATCTGCGCGAAGTCGTTCAGGAATACAGCCGGCGCCTCGCGATTGGCGATCAAAGCGGAGATCATGGCGCGGTGGACACCTTCGCTCTTGGCCTGGAAGCGGCTAATTCCGAACTGAAAAAATTGAATATCGGCTCTCGCTCGTTCGGCGCTTTGAATGATTATTTGAAGATCGCTCAGAAGCATGGCCATGGGAACAAAGACTTCTCGTCACTATATAACATTATTTTAAATAATAAAAATCTGTAAATAAAATCACCAAACTTTACTGGAAAAGGCAGATATCATTATGAACATCGCCGCATCTTCTGCTTTCGCCGCTACTTCGGTAACTGAAATCCCGACCGCGCGTTGCCTCATCGACGGCGTGTGGGTCGAGGGCGAGAGCGCGTCCAAGGATACGATCGGGCCTCGGGACGGCGCAGTCGTGACGCGGGTGCGTTACGCTTCGGCGGCGCAGATCGACGCCGCCGTAGCTGCCGCCAAGCGGGCCCAACGGGAATGGGCCAAGGTGCCGATGGCCACGCGGGCGCAGATCATCGGAGCTGCGCTGGATGCGGTGGAACGGGAAGGCGAAACCATTAGCCGCTGGATAACGCTCGAGATGGGCAAGACCATCAACGAGGCGCGCGGCGAAATTCACGATTTCACCCTGGAAATCTGCCGTAAGGTCGTCGCCGACGCGCGTACTTTCGCCGGCACCGCGCCGGTGGCCTGGAGTGCGGCACACCCCAACCGGCGGGTGCAGATCGTGAACCAGCCAATCGGCGTCACCGCATTCATTTCACCCTGGAACTTTCCCGTCGACATGGCCGTGGCTTTCATCGGGTCGCTGATGATGGGCAATGCCTGTGTCTGGAAACCCACCGAATGGGCACCGCTTGGCCCCCAACTGTTGACCGAGGCGCTCGTCTCTGCCGGCATGCCGGCAGGCCTGCTCAACCTGGTCTATGGTGGACCCGAAGAAGGAGAGCACCTCGTCAGTCATGCCGATGTCGGCCATGTGTCATTCATCGGCAGCACCGCGGTCGGTGAGAAGATCGTCAAGGCTGCGGGCGTCAAGCGCTACCTACTGGAATTGGGCGGCAATGGCCCCATGATCGTCCTCGAGGATGCCGATATCGATCGCGCTGTAGATGCGGCGATCATGGGCTGCTTCTGGCAGGCCGGTCAGGTCTGCACGGCTTCGGAGCGGATTCTCGTCCATGAGTCGGTATATGACGAGTTCGCCGCCAAGCTCGTGACCGCTGTTGAGCGGATTAAGATGGGCGACCCGCTCGACGAGGCGACCGAGATGGGTCCGCTAAGCGAGACGCGGATTCTCGACAAGGTCATTCGCCATGTTGAAGACGCGCGAGCCAAGGGCGCGACCATCCTGACGGGCGGCAAGCATAAGGGGCTTTACTATGAGCCTACCGTGCTGACCGATGTGACCACGGATATGGA
>CAXTOI010000124.1:0-8966 GCA_964245645.1 uncultured Novosphingobium sp.
AAGATGCGGTTGGGCAAGCCTGCGTTGATCAGCGATTGCGTGCCGATGATCGAACGCGTCCGCCCGGCACAATTGACGATGATCGTGGTGTCCGGATCGGGCGCGACGGCGCGGGCGCGCAGCACCAGTTCCGCACCGGGCGCCGAAATCCCGCCCGGGATGCTCATCGTCGCGTATTCCTCGAAGCGGCGGGCATCGAGGATGGCGATGTCCGCCTTTTCGTCGATCAGCGCTTGGACGTCGGGGGCCGGCAGCGATGGGGTGTGACGCCGATGCTCGACGAGTTCGCCGAAGGCCTTGGAATAGGAATTGACGTCTTCGAACAATTCGTAGCCGGCAGCGCGCCACCCCGCCAGGCCGCCGTCCAGCGCAGCGACCTGCGTGAACCCCAGCCCGCGCAGTTCGGCGATGGCCGGCGCGACCAGATGCTTGCCGTCGCTGGCCCCATCATCATACACGACCACCGGGACATCCTGCCGCGGCAGCCGCCACCGCGCCTCCGCGCCGATCCGCCGCAACGGCATCTGCGCCGCGAACAACGGGTGCCCGCGCGCGAACTCGCTTTCTTCGCGCAGATCGATCAACGCAATCTCGTCGCGCGCCAGCAGCGCCTGGCGAACTTCAGCCGGAGCGATGCTCATGCCGGCGTCGACCTATCCCAGAGATTGGGCAGGACGTCGTTGGCGTAGCCGGAGATGAAGCGTTTCTCGCGGCCATCCGCATCATATGTGGCGCGCTCGACCGCACCGATATTGCCGCCATAGACATGGATCGAGATCGAGGGACCGTCGCTGCGCGCATTGGCCACGCGGTGAATGTCGCCCCGGGTCGGGCTGACCGCTTCCACGTCGCCGGCACTCAGCCGCGTCGGCGGACCATCCAGGCGCAGGCGGCCATCGGGCAGGCGGCGGAACTTCTCGACCTCCTCGGCACCGCGCAACACGCCCACCAAGCCCCACACCCGGTGGTCGTGGATCGGCGTAGCTTGTCCCGGACTCCAGACGAAGGCGACGACACTGAACTGCTCGCAGGCGTCACAATGCAGCAGATATTGCTGGTAACGGCCGGGATGCGGCGCGGCAAATCGGGCAGGAAGCCAGTCGTCATGGGCCACCAGCCGCGCCAGCAACGCGCCGCCGGCTTCGATGATCTCGGATTCTTGGGCGGTGCGGGCGCAAAGCTCTGCCAGCTTGCCGACGAAACCACGCAGCCGCGCGATATTATCGACGCCGGCCGGCACCGGGCGGGCGATGCGCGGGAGCGCGTTCACGATCCGGCGCCGGCCGGAAAGGGCACGACCGTGTCATGCGTTTCGCTGCCCAGGATGCCGAGAAGTTTATGGCGCAGGATCTGGGCGACTTCGCCGCGCTCGCCTCGTGCGCTGTGGATGCGCTCCTGCGCAACGATTCGCCCGTGATCGAGCACCAGGATACGATCGGCCAACGCTACCGCTTCATCGACATCATGGGTGATCATCAGCACCGCCGGGCGATGAGCGCGCCACAAGGTCAGAACCAACTCGTGCATGCGCAGCCGGGTCAAGGCGTCGAGCGCCGCGAAGGGTTCATCGAGCAGCAGCAATTTCGGTTCGCGCACCAGCGCGCGGGCTAAGGCGACACGTTGCGCCTCGCCGCCGGACAGGGTGAGCGGCCAGGCATCGAGGCGATGACCCAGGCCGACTTCGCTCAGCGCCGCCTCGGCCCGCCGCCGCACGTCCCGACCCTGAGCATCGCTGCCCCGCACGCCCAGTGCAACATTGCGCCATACCCGCTTCCACGGGAGCAATCGGGCCTCCTGAAAGACCACCGCGCGCGAGTCCGGAACGCGCACATCCTGGCCGTCCGCACCGTCGAGCCCGGCCAGGGTGCGCAGCAAAGTGGTCTTTCCCGATCCGGATCGACCGATCAGCGCTACGAACTCGCCCGCCACCAGTTCCAGATCGAGCCGGGAGATGACCGCGTTGGTGCCGAACCTGCGGGTGAAATTCTGCAGCCGGACGACCGGTTCGGCGGCAGCTATGCGTGGCGCGGCGGGGTTCAGAAAGGTCGCCTGGGCATTCATGATCGATTCTCCGCGAGAGCTGGGCGCGCCGCTGCAGGGGCGTCGGCGATGGTCTTTTTCCAGGCGTCAGTTTTTCAGGATGCTGGGGCGCCAGACGAGGGTTCGCCGTTCGAGCATGCGAACCAGCCAGTCCGCACCCAGGCCGAGCACGGCGTAGACCAGCAGGCACACGACGATGATGTCGGTCCGCATGAAGTCTCGCGCATTGTTGACGAGATAGCCCAGGCCCGCCGAAGCATTGATCTGTTCGGCCACCACCAGCACCAGAATGGCCACCGAAAACGAGTAACGCAGGCCGACGAGCAGTGACGGCAAGGCGCCCGGCAGGATCACGTGCCAGATCAGTTCGCTGCGGCTGAGCCCGAAACTGCGCGCGCCCTCCATCAGGCGCACGTCGACCCCGCGGACGCCGCTGTAGAGGTTCAGATAGATCGGAAATATCGTCGCGAAGGCGATCAACGCTACTTTCGGCGTTTCCCCGATGCCAAACCAGACGATGAACAGCGGGGTCAGCGCCAGCGTCGGGATCGAGCGCTTGATCTGGACGATCGGATCGACCGCAACCTCTCCCGACTGCGACAGGCCGGCAATCAGCGCCAGCGCGACGCCGATCGTGCAGCCGACGAGCAGACCCGCCAACACCCGCAGCGCCGAGACAGCGAGATTGTCCGGCAGTTCGCCGCTGGCGATCATTTGCAGCAGCGTGGCCATGACTCTCGACGGTGCAGCGAGCGTATGCTCCGGAATCAATCCCGATCGCGAACCGGCCTCCCACAACAGCAGGAAGATCACCGGCGATACCCAGCGCTGCGTGCGCAGCCGGCGGGAGAGATTGACAAACAGGGACATGACAGGCTCACGGTTGCAGCGAGATTGCATCCCACGCCATTTACTCTACCAATTCAATTGAATATTGTTTTTGACCTATCAGCGTCGCTCATAGCTGATTGCGCGGCCACCGGTGCGAGCGGCAAACGCGCTGATCCGCACCGCAAGCGTGGCTTTAACGCCGGGTATATCTACTATGTTGATAGACATTATTTAAAGCGCTTACGGACGGATTTTCCCAACTGCCTTGCATCCCTGCCGAAAGCCCGCAATGCCCGTCAACTTGCCGACCAATCTGATGCGCAGCTTTGTGGCGATCGTCGACACCGGCTCGATGCTGAACGCGGCAGAGCGGGTGTTTGTTACCCAATCGGCGCTGAGCCTGCAGATCAAGCGGCTTGAAGACCTTGTGCAACAACCCCTGTTTCACCGCGACGGGCGGCGACTTACCCTGACCACCGTCGGCGCTTTGATGCTCGACTATGCCCGCCGGATCCTCGTCCTGCACGACGAGGCGGTCAGCGCGGTGTCCGCCGGCCAGTTCTCCGGCCCGGCGCGCATTGGCATGGTGCAGGATTTTGCCGAAACGCTGCTGTCGGGGCTGCTGGCGCAATTTGCCGAGTTGCATCCAGATGTACAGATCTTTGCGCGCGTTGCCGGCACGGCGGAACTTCTCGGCATGCTGGAGCGGCGGCAGCTCGATATCGTGCTCGGCTTCGGGCCGAGCGGCGATCCCAGCGCGATCACCACGGCGCCGATGGTGTGGTTCGGCAACGCCGACTTGCTGAAGCAGGAGACCGTCGCGCTGGCGGTCCTGGAGGCGCCCTGCCGCTTTCGCGAGGCCGCGATCCGCACGCTTGAGGAAGCGGGACGGGCTTACCGCATCACCGTCGAGACGCCCAACCTCACGACCCTGCACGCCGCCGTGGAAGCCGGGCTGGGGCTGACCTGCCGCACCCGGCTGTTTCAGCGGCAGCAGAAGCTGGAGATCGAGGATTTGCCCGCGCTGCCGCGCGTCTCGTGCATTCTGCGGACCGCGTCTGCGCTCGATCATGCCACCGCCCGGCTGGCCACCCTGGCGCGCGAAGTCATCGGCAATCTTTGAGCTTACCGCAATTGCGGGTTCGCTTATACCATCGGCCCCGGTCTTCGACCGGCGCCAAGTGGGTGACGCGGGGGCACCGCGGCTTTACCAATCGCTGATCAGAAACTTCATCCTTGGCAAGCGCCGCTTGTCAGAGGTTTCCTGGTTCTGACAGTGCCGCTTGCTGGACTATTTCTGTGTTGCTCTTGCGGTGATACACTACTCGGTATAGTATGTCCTTAGTGCTGTTTCTGATTCTGCGTTGCAGCCCCTTCAGGAGTCTGAATATGGCCGTGACTTTGATCAACGTTTTCAATGTGCCTCCGGTCCGTGAGGCGGAGTTTCTGGAGCACTGGAAGCAAACGACGGAAGTTTTTAAAAAGAAAGCTGGTTTCATCGAAACCCATCTTCATCGCAATGCGGGCGTTGGCAATCAGACGTTCCAGTTCATCAATATTGCCCGCTGGACAAGCGCCGAGGCCTGGAAGTCCAACCATGATGATTACAAACCGACCGAGTATGGCGTGGAGGGCGTGCGCGGTCATCCGGCAATTTTTCAGACGCTGATCAATGTCTATTCGGACAATATCGCGGAACGCGAACGGGTCGAGCATTGGATTTCGGATACGGGCGCGCCTGCACCGGCTATCGCTGTCTGACAGAGCGCCAGCTTGCATCGAGCGCCATCGCGGGGCAAGCGATACGGCCGCAATATCTTCACGAGGGCTGCTGGGGGTGAGGGATCAAGTCGACGAGGATGCGCCTGAAAGCGGCAACGCCGTGCCGGGACGGCGTGCGCGCAACAAGGCAGCGAAGGAAAAGGCCATTCGGGATGCCGCGCAGCGGCTGTTTGTCGAGAACGGCTATGAGGCGACCACGCTGCGCGAGATTGCGGTTTTGGCAGGCGTTGGCTTTGGAACGGTATTTTCCTACGCCAAGGACAAGTCGGGGCTGCTCGCGATGATCTTCGTCGAGCAACTCAAGACGATGCCACCGCTGTTCGAGGCGAACAGCGGTGGCATCGGGCTTGCGGAAGAGCTGCTCGCGGGGTTGGGCCATCTGTATGAGTTCTGGGCGACTGTTCCGACGCTGAGCCGGCACGTGCTTCAGCAAATGGAATTTTATTCCGGCAATCCTTATATGATGAGCATTCTTCAGCGTCGCGCAGACGCACGAGCCGCGCTTGAAGACTGGTTGATCCGAGGAATTGCCGACGGGCGGATCGGCGCCGACATCAACCCGCAGCAGGCCGCCGATACACTGTTCGCGATATATACTTCGGCTGTCCGCGAATGGGCGGCGACGACTCCTAATGATGTAAACAAGGGTCTCGACCGTTTGCGCGACCTCATGGCGCTTGCGGTGCAAGGCCTTGCCGAACATCCCGGTCAGGAACGCGGAAAGGCGCCGTAAAGAAATAGCCTGACGCTTGCGCGCGCGCTTTCCGTAATCCATTTTTTTGACATTTGAACGGGGCGTGCAAACAGCAGTTTCATATGGACGTTGGTCTTGAGGAGCGCGATCAGCTGTGCAGCGGCGAGATCGACATCTTCCAGTGCCAGGCGCCCGGCAGCGCTGTGGCCGCGCAGGAAGTCGGCAAAGAAGTTCTGCGTCTGCAGGATCGGCCCCTCGAACATGATCCGGCCGACATTGGGCTGACGCCGGGCGGCCGCCACCACCGTCTGATAAAGTTCGATCTGCGCGGGATCGAACAAGGCCGTCAAAAACCCCGTGGCGAGCAGAACGAGCCCTTCTTCGGGCGACTTGCCGACCGCCGCCGCATAAGTCTCGGGATCGGGCAGCACCGCTGCACAGCGTCGCGTGATGACGTCCGCGAAGAGCTGCTCCTTGCTGCCGAAATTGGTGTAAACGGTCCGCTTGGAAACACCCGCTTCGGCCGCAACCTCGTCCATGCTGGTCGCCGCATAGCCCGAACGCAGAAAAACGCTTTCAGCGGCTGTCAGCACAATTTCCGTCTTGCGTGAGTAGACCCGCCGGGATCGCGGCCTGACAGCCTCCTCGCCTGCATCTTCGGATACCGTCACTGCCTCATCCACGTGCCGCGTCTCCTCATATTCCATAGCCTGTCTTGCACCCTTTACCCTTTCAGGCAACGGCTGAAGGGAGCAAGCAGCACGACACGGTGTGGTTTACCTTGACAAGATGCGCTAAATGCGTTTTTTCGATCACGATCAATTATGAATCGGGAGATGACGATGGCAGATAACTACACGGGCGCTGCGCGTCCGATTGCGTTAGTGACGGGCGCGGCGACCGGCATTGGCCGCGCGATCGCGCAAAGCCTCGCGCGCGGCGGATACGATCTCGCGATCAACTACAGCCGGTCCGAGGACGCGGCGCGGGAAACGGCGCAGCTCGCCGAGGCCGAGGGGGCGCGAACCGTGTTGATTTGTGCCGATGTCAGTCGCGAGGACGAGGTCATATCCCTGATCGCCGAAACCGAGGCTTTCGCGAACGGCCAACTCGATCTCCTGGTCAACAATGCCGGTACCACGAGCGACGTGCCGCCCGCCAAATTCGACACGATGAGCGTCGAAGATTTTGATCGGGTCTTCGCCGTCAATGTCCGGGGCACGTTTCTGGTGACCAAGCACGCAACCCGGCTGCTCAAGGCCATGAAGCAAGCAGCCATCGTCAACACGGCCAGCATCGTCGGGCTCCGCCCGGGGCCCCAGCCGCTGCCTTATTCATCCAGCAAGGCCGCTATCATTTCGATGACGCAGACGCTGGCAGGCGCACTTGGACCGACGATCCGGGTGAACGCCGTCGCCCCGGGTTGGCTCGACGGCGAATGGATGGAGCGTACACTCGGCGATAATTACGAGCGGCTCATGTCCCGGCGGGCAAAGCAGACCCCGCTGAAGCGCTGCGCACGGCCCGAGGATGTCGGCGAAGCGGTGCTCACTCTTGCCACGTCGCTGTTTTTCACCACCGGCCAGACCGTCGTGATCGACGGCGGCTACAGCTTTGTGAACTGAGCCATGATCGACGGCGTCACCCCCTTCCCCGCCGATTTCGCCGCACGCTACCGCGAAAAAAACTATTGGCGCGACCGGCCGCTGCGTGATGTCTTCAAGGGCTGGTGCGACGATCATGCCGATCGCACGGCTCTGCTGGATGCAGCGCGCAGCGTCTCCTTTCGTGAACTCGACGAACGGGCCACCAATCTGGCGCTCAACCTGCTCGACCTGGGCATCAGGCCACGCGATCGGCTGGTAGTGCAGATGCCCAATGTGATCGAGTTCGCCTATCTCCATTTCGCTCTGCAAAAGATCGGCGCGATCCCGGTGATGGCGCTACCGCCTCACCGATTTCGTGAGATCAGCTATTTCGTCGAGCTTTCCGAAGCAACCGCGACCGTCACGCCCGATGCCCATCGCGATTTCAGCTTCACCGACATGATCACGCGCATCCGCGCCCAGGCCCCGCACCTCAAGCATGGTATTGTCCTGGGGACGGCGCCCGAAGGTTTCGTATCGCTGCACGATCTGATCGAACGCCCGGCCACGCGCGATCCGGCGGATATCGCCGCCATCGCCATCGATCCGACCGACCCTGCCTTGTTCCTGCTGTCGGGCGGCACGACCGGGATTCCGAAACTGATCCCGCGCTCGCATAACGACTATGCGTTCAACACCGAGACCGCGGTATCGGTCACCGCGATCACGCCGGACAGCGTGCTGCTCGACGTCTTGCCGATCGGTCATAACCTGCCGCTCGCCTGCCCGGGTTTGCAGGGGTTCCTGTCCCAAGGTGCGCCAACCGTGTTGCATACCTCGACCACGCCGGAGCAGGTCTTTCCGCTGATCGCCAAATATGGCGTCACCCACATCCATGCGGTGCCCGCCCTCCTCATCGGCTGGACCGAGAGTCCTCTGGCCGCAGATACGGACCTCGGCTCGGTCAAGGTCATCCAGTCGGGCGGCCAGCGCATGCAACCGGAAGTTCGCCGCCGTACCGAACGGGTGTTCGCCAATGCCAGGACGCAGGAGAATTTCGGCATGGCCGAAGGGCTCCTGATGTTCGTCCGGCTCGACGATCCGCTCGAGGTCCGCATGGAGACGATCGGCCGCCCGATCTGCCCGGATGACGAGGTGCTGATTCTTGGGGAAGACGACCAGCCGGTAACACCTGGCGAAGTCGGCGAGTTTTGTTGCCGGGGTCCTTATACGCTGCGAGGCTATTACAAGGCCGCCGAGCATAATGCGCGCGCCTTCACACCCGACGGCTTCTACCGCTCGGGCGATCTCATGCGCCAGCACCCTTCCGGTAATTACATGATCGAGGGACGCAAGAAGGACCTGATCAACCGCGGGGCGGAGAAAATCAGCGCTGAGGAGATCGAGGAACTGATCCTCCGCCACCCGGCGGTCGAGAATGTCGCCTGCGTGCCGATGCCCGATCCCGTGTTGGGGGAGCGAAACTGCGCCTGTGTCGTGCTGCGCCAGGGCCAGAGCCTGATCCTTTCGGAGCTGACCGGTTTTCTGGCAATTTTCGAACTCGCAAAATATAAGATGCCCGAGCGGATCGAGATCTTCGACACGCTTCCGCTCAGCAACTTCGGCAAGGTTTCGAAGAAGGACCTCGTCGTCATCGTGACGAAACGGATGGAGAAGGCGGCATGAGCTTCGTCTCGCTCCGTCGCGCCGGGTCGGTCGCGCTGCTCACGCTCGAGGATCCCAAGCGACGCAACGTGCTCTCGCGAGACCTTTGTCGCGATCTTTCGGCGGCGGTAAAGGCTGCGCAGGAGGATGAGGAGGCGAAGGCGCTGGTGATCACCGGGGCCCAGCCAACCTTTTGTGCCGGTGCGGATCTCGAAGACCTGAAGGCCGCGTCCGACGGCGACACTGAAAATGTGGAGGCCGTCTACCGATCCTTCATGAATGTGGCGGACTGCACGCTGCCGACGATAGCCGCGGTCAATGGCGCGGCGATCGGTGCCGGGCTGAACCTCGCGCTCGCCTGCGATATC
>CAXTOI010000125.1:0-8913 GCA_964245645.1 uncultured Novosphingobium sp.
CCACCTACATGGGTGCGGTCAGGGAGTTCAGCTCCGCCGACCTCCGGGTCATCGCGGCCGGGGTCGCGGCCAACGAGGCGACCCACTACTCGTTCCTCGACGCCATCCTGCCGAACGGCACCGCGGTGCTGCCGGCGCAGGGCGGGCCGGTCGCGGCGCCGGCTATGCGGCTGTCGGCTGACCATTTCGCCGTTGCTCCGGGTGGTTATACGCCGATGAAGCCGACCTGGGGCAAGGGCATGCCGGACGGCGGTTATGGTTTTCAGAAGCAATATTCGCCAACCGGGCAATATGCGCTGTGGTTCCATGACGTGGTGTTGCTCAAGGTGATCTTCGCCGTCAGCATTTTCGTGCTGGTCCTGCTCGTCATCGTTGCCGTGCGGTTCAACAGCCGGGCCAATCCGGTGCCGTCCAAGACCAGCCATAATACTCTGCTGGAAGTGGCATGGACCGGTATCCCGGTGCTGATCCTGGCCTATATCTCGGTCTATTCGATCGACCTGCTGGCGCAGCAATACAAGGCCGCGCCGGCCAATGCGCTGACCGTCAAGGCGACCGGCAACCAATGGTACTGGAGCTACACCTATCCCGACAACGGCGGGATCGAGGTTACCTCGAACATCCTGACCCCGGCCGAGGACAAGGCGCGCGGCGAGCCGACCCAACTGGGGGCCGATTACCGCATGGTGTTGCCGGTCGGCGAGCCGATCCGATTGCAGACGACCGGGGCCGACGTGATCCATTCCTTCGCAGTGCCGTCGCTGTGGTTCAAGCTGGACGCGGTACCGGGCCGGATCAATGAAAAGACGCTCTTCATCAAGGAGCCGGGTGTCTATTACGGGCAATGTTCCGAACTGTGCGGCGTGCGTCATGCCTATATGCCGATCGTGGTGGAAGCGCTCGATCGGCCGCATTTCAATGCCTGGGTGATGTCGCACAAGGAAGGCAAGATCGACGGGATGGCAGCGCCCGCCGGCGGCGCGACCGCGCCGGCTGCCGTTGCGTCTCCCGCCCCGGTCGCCACGTCTCCAGCGCCCGCCGCCTGAACCCCCTTTCAAGATCTAAGGTCCGCAGATCATGGCAACCATAGCCCCCGATACCTTCCAGGCGCACGATGATCATCATCATCACGCGCATGGCGACCACGAGCACAAGCCGGCGTTCTTCGCCCGCTGGTTCATGTCCACCAATCACAAGGATATCGGCACCCTGTACCTGATCTTCGCGATCACCGCCGGGCTGATCGGCGGCGCGATCTCGGGGATGATGCGCGCCGAACTGGCGCATCCGGGCATTCAATATCTGGGCACCTTTGCCCGGCTGCTGGGCGTGCAGAACCCCAGCTTCGATCAACAGCTGCATCTGTGGAATGTGCTGATCACCGCGCATGGTCTGATCATGGTGTTTTTCATGGTCATGCCGGCGATGATCGGCGGTTTCGGCAACTGGTTCGTGCCGCTGATGATCGGCGCGCCCGACATGGCCTTCCCGCGGATGAACAACATCTCGTTCTGGCTGACGGTGGCGGGCTTCTGCTCGCTGATGATGTCGGCCTTCGTGCCCGGCGGCGCCAGCAATGGCGCGGGCATCGGCTGGACCGCTTATGCCCCGCTGTCCACCAGCGGCTCGCCCGGACCGGCCGTGGATTTCGCGATCTTCTCGCTGCACCTGGCCGGTGCGGCTTCGATCATGGGCGCGATCAACTTCATCACCACCATCTTCAACATGCGCGCGCCGGGCATGACGCTGCACCGCATGCCGCTGTTCGTGTGGTCGATCCTGGTTACCGCCTTTCTGCTGCTGCTGGCGCTGCCGGTGCTGGCGGCGGCGATCACCATGCTGATCACCGATCGTAATTTCGGCACGACCTTCTTCGATCCGGCCGGTGGTGGCGATCCGATCCTGTTCCAGCATCTGTTCTGGTTCTTCGGCCACCCCGAAGTCTACATCATGATCCTGCCCGGCTTCGGCATGATCAGCCAGATCGTCAGCACCTTCTCGCGCAAGCCGGTGTTCGGCTATCTCGGCATGGCTTACGCCATGGTCGCGATCGGGGTGGTCGGCTTCGTCGTCTGGGCACACCATATGTACACCACCGGGCTCAGCGAAGACGTGAAGATGTACTTCACCGCCGCCACCATGGTGATCGCGGTGCCCACCGGCATCAAGATCTTCTCGTGGATCGCGACGATGTGGGGCGGTTCGGTGCGCTTCGCCTCGCCGATGGTGTGGGCCTTCGGCTTCATCTTCCTGTTCACCGTCGGCGGCGTCACCGGGGTGGTGCTGGCCAATGGCGGCATCGACGACAATCTGCAGGATACCTATTATGTCGTTGGCCACTTCCACTATGTGCTGTCGCTGGGTGCAGTGACTTCGCTGTTCGCCGGCTTCTACTACTGGTTCCCTAAGATGAGCGGCCGCTGGCACTCGGAGTTCCTGGCGTATCTGCACTTTGCGGTGTTCTTCGTCGGCGTGAACATGATCTTCTTCCCGATGCATTTCCTGGGCATGCAGGGGATGCCGCGCCGGTACCCCGATTATGTGCCTGCGTTCGAATATTGGAACCACTTCGCCACCGTCGGCTATATGGTGATGGCGGTCTCGATCGTGATTTTCCTGATCAATATCGTCTATGGCCTGACCATGGGCAAAAAGGCGGAAGGCAATTACTGGGGCGAGGGCGCGACGACGCTGGAATGGACGCTGTCCAGCCCGCCGCCGTTCCACCAGTTCGAAACGCTGCCGGTGATCGACGACAATGATCATCATTGATCGCCGGTTTGGTTGAAGCTCGGCCCCCCGGGAGTTGATTTCCGGGGGCTCTTGATGGAAATTTCCTGTCCGACGCTGGACCTGAGCGCTCGCATAGCTATATAACGATTGGTATGGAATCGGTCGCATCTCTGGAGCGCTGCCCGCTGCCCGGGCGCCCGCGGGAATTCTGTCCCGAAGTGGCACTGGCGGCCGCGCTGCAAGTATTCTGGCGTCGTGGCTATGAAGGCGCCTCGATCTCGGAACTGACCAGCGCGATGGGCATCACCCGGCCCAGCCTTTACGCCTGTTTCGGCAACAAGGAGGCGCTGTTCCGCAAGGCGTTTGATCTCTATGAAAGCGAAAAGCTGAGTTATATCAGCGCCGCGCTGGACGCCCCTACCGCACGCGGCGTAGCGGAGCGCTTGTTGCGTGGGGCATTGGCGATACATTGCAGCGAAGGCGAGCCGCAAGGTTGCCTGGGGGTGATCAGTTCGGTCACTTGCAGCGCCGAAGCCGAGTCGATCAGGGACGAGGTGATTGCCCGGCGAACTGCATCGGATGAAGCGCTGGTCGGCCGGTTCACCCGCGCCAAGGCCGAGGGCGACCTGCCCGACACGATCGCGCCCGATGCTCTGGCCTGTTATCTCGTCACGGTGATACAGGGCATGGCGGTACGCGCAGGGGCGGGCACGCCGCATGCGACGCTGGAGCAGTTGATCGAGACAACGCTGTCCGTCTGGCCGGGCAAATAGCGTCGAGCGAGCGCTTGCAATTACGCTGCCGGCGCAAAGCCGAATCGGCGGAAAAATAAAAATACCAGGCGGTACAAAATCCGGGTTGACGAAATCAGTTACGGCGATTATATACTGAATGGTACATTAAGAGGATGTCCGGGGCTTTCGCAAGGAGGCAACATGAAACGAACCGGGATCAACGCCTGCAAACTGACAGGCTGATAAAAGTCCATCCTGAGGGTGGCGATAATCTTTTCAATGGTTTTCTGGATGTGGGCGTCTCACGTCCGCGAGGGAGTCGACAATTGACCGGGCGCTACGCGTTTGCCGGAAGGCTGCCGTCGCTAAATTCCCGTTCGCGCAGCAAAAGGCAAGCTCGTGGCCTATCTCGATACATCGCCTGTTTTTTCCCAGAGCAACGCGCTGCCGGTGCCGATGCCGGAGGACTTTGCCCCCGCAGCAACCGCACTCGCCAGCTTCGACCCGACGGAATGGGCAGTGGTTTCGCTGGCCCGGCATGATGGCGTGGCGACGCTGCGCGAACCGCGCCGTTCCAGGCTAGGGCGCCTGCTGTTCGGTCTGCCCCGCACTTACAACCTGTCGGGCGAGCGTCTGGAAGCGCTGCGCCGGCTTGCGGTGGAAGCCTGGCACCAGCCACTGGCGATCTCGCTGCCTGCGCTCGGCGGTTTCATGGCCGCAGGGTTCACCAGCGGGCAACTGGGGCTGCTGCTGGGCACCATCGGCGCGCTGCGCGCCATGGCGGGCGAGACTGCCCCGCCGACTCCGGCAGCCGGGAAATCCGCATGAACATGCCCGCCCAATTCGACACCCTGCTCCGGGAGCATGACGAACTCCAGCCGCCGCGCCGGCCTGGCCTGACCACCCGGCAAGTCGCGATCGGTGCGATCGGCGCCGTGCTGGTGCTGGGGTTGGGGTGGAAGGTGCTCTACCATCCCAGTGTCGCGACCCCCCAGCCACCGCCTGCACTGGTCAGCACCGCCGTGCCGCTCGCGCGCGATGTCGTCCAGTGGGACGACTATGTCGGTCGGTTCGCGCCCAGCCAGACGGTCGACATCCGTCCGCGTGTGTCGGGCCCGGTGACCGCGATCCACTTCCGCGATGGCGCGATCGTCCATCGCGGCGATCTGCTGTTCACCATCGATCCGCGTCCTTATGCCGCTACCTTGGCGGAGGCGCGCGCCGATGTCGCCAGCGCGCGCAGCGCTCTGGCGCTCGCCCGTGCCGATTTTGCCCGCGTGCAGTCGCTGACCGGCGATGAAGCCGTCGCTGCCAGCGAAACCGATTCGCTGCGTGCCAAGGTTCAGGCCGCTGATGCCGCGCTGGGCGCGGCCCAGGCCCGCCAGCAGGCACGCGGGCTCGATGTGTCCTTCACCCAGATCCGCGCGCCGATCTCGGGGCGGATATCCAGCCGGCGGGTCGATATCGGCAATCAGGTGTCGGGCGCAGCCGGCAATGCCACCCTGCTCACCACCATCAATGCGCTCGACCCGATCTATTTCGGCTTCGACGCGTCCGAGGGACTGTTCCTCAAGGCGCAGCGCGATCGCACGGCCGGCCATGCATCGACGGCGGTCGAGGTCCGCTTGCAGGACGAGACCGGCTATCGCTGGCAAGGCAAGCTCGACTTCGCCGACAACGGCCTGGACCCACGCTCGGGCACCATCCGCTTGCGTGCGACCTTTGCCAATCCGGGCATGTTCCTCACCGCCGGCATGTTCGGCAACATGCGGCTGGCCAGCGGCGGCAAGGTCCATGCGCTGCTCGTGCCCGATCAGTCGGTCCAGTCCGATCAGGCGCGCAAGACCGTGCTGGTGGTCGGCAGCGATGGCACAGTCGTGGCCAGGCCGGTGGAACTGGGCGCGCTGGTCGACAATCTGCGCATCATCCGATCCGGCCTGGCGCCCACCGATCACGTGATCGTCGGCAACACGCTGGCTGCCATTCCCGGTACCAAGGTCAAGGTGCAGGCCGGCCACATCGCCGCCGATCCCACGACCATGGCCGGCGACCCCGAAGCTACGGCGCCGATCGCCGCACAGGCCACGCTGGCGAACTGAGCGCGCCAATTCGGCGCACGGCTCCGGAGCTTACCCAAGGATACCCCGATGCGGTTCTCGCGATTTTTCATCGATCGGCCGATCTTTGCCGCCGTCATTGCGGTGCTGATCACCGTGGTCGGCGCGCTGGCCTATTTCAGCCTGCCGATCAGCCAATATCCCAACATCGTGCCGCCCACGGTCACCGTCGTCGCGACCTATCCGGGCGCTTCGGCAGAGACCGTAGCCAACACCGTGGCCGCGCCGATCGAGCAGGAAATCAACGGCGTCGACAACATGCTCTATATGAGCAGCCAATCGACCGGCGACGGCAAGGTCACGATCACCGTGACGTTCAAGATCGGCACCAACCTGGATACCGCGCAGGTCCTGGTGCAGAACCGCGTCGCGGTCGCCGTGCCGCGTCTGCCCGAGGACGTCCAGCGGCTCGGCGTGGTGACGCGCAAGGCGTCGTCGGACTTTCTGATGATCGTGAACCTGCAATCGCCTGACGGCAGCCTCGACCGCAATTATCTGTCGAATTATGCGCTCACCCAGGTACGCGACCGGCTCGCGCGCCTCGATGGCGTGGGCGACGTCGAATTGTTCGGCTCGCGCGATTATTCGATGCGGATATGGATTGATCCCGGCCGCGCCGCCGCGCTTGACCTGACGGCGGGCGAGATCGTCGCCGCGCTGCGCGCCCAGAACGTCCAGGTCTCGGCCGGCGCGCTCGGCCAGTCGCCCGATACCACGCACCAGTCTTTCCAGGTTGGCGTCGAGATGCAGGGGCGGCTGACCGATCCGCAGCAATTTGCCGATGTCGTCATCCGCACCGATGCCGATGGCCATCAGGTGCGCGTCGGCGATGTCGCCCGCGTCGAACTGGGCGCCGCCGATTACAGCACCAACACCTACCTCAGCGGCAAGCCGACGGTGGTGATCGCAACCTTGCAGCGCCCCGGCTCGAACGCGCTGAGCGCCGCCAACGCCATCAATGCCGAGATGAAGATCATCGCCAAGACTTTCCCCAAGGGGATGGAATACAGCGTCATCTACAACCCGACGGAGTTCATCAGCCAGTCGATCGACGCGGTATACCACACCCTGGCCGAAGCCATGGTGCTGGTGGTGATCGTGATCCTGGTGTTCCTGCAGAACTGGCGCGCGGCGGTGATCCCGATCATCGCCATTCCGGTCTCGCTGATCGGCACGTTCACCATGCTGCTGGCGGCGGGTTATTCGCTGAACAATTTGTCGCTGTTCGGCCTGGTGCTGGCGATCGGCATTGTCGTCGATGACGCGATCGTCGTGGTGGAGAACGTCGAGCGCAATATCGAGGAGGGCATGACCCCGCTCGAGGCGGCCCGCGTCTCGATGGACGAAGTGTCGGGGGCGCTGGTGGCGATCGCGCTGGTGCTGTGCGCGGTGTTCGTGCCGACGTTGTTCATCAGCGGCATCTCCGGGGCATTCTACCAGCAATTCGCCGTGACGATCGCGACCGCCACAGTCATTTCGCTGGTGCTTTCACTGACGCTTTCGCCGGCGCTCGCGGCCATGCTGTTGCAGCCGCCGCACGCACGCGCGACCATCACCGGTGCGCCCGCATGGCGGCGTGGGGTGGCGCGCGCGGCCGATGGCTTCAACCGCGGGTTCGCGCGGCTGAGCGACAGCTATGCGCGGCTGACGCTGGTGCTGGTCCAGCGGCCCGGCCGGATGCTGGCGACTTACGCCGCCCTGATCCTGGCGACCTTCGGGCTGTTCTGGGTGACGCCCGGCGGGTTCATTCCGCAGCAGGACCAGGGTTACTTCTTGTGCGCCGCCTTCCTGCCGCCCGGCTCCTCGCTGGCGCGCACCGATGCCGTGACGCGCGAGATCGCGGCCCGCATCCTGCCGATCAAGGGCATTCGCGGCGCAGTGATGCTTGCCGGATTCCACGGCCCGTCGCAGACTGCGGCGCCCAACGCCGCGGCGATCTACTTCCCCTTCAAGAGTTTCGACGAGCGCAAACCCGATGGCGCGACCTCTGACAGCATCCTGGCGCAGGCACACAAGGCCATGGCCGGGTACGACAAGGCCATGATCTTCATGTTGCCGCCACCGACCATTGCCGGCATCGTGCCCGCAGGCGGCTACCGGCTGGAGATCGAGGATCGCAATGGCGACAGCTATGCCGATCTGAACAAGGTGGTCGGCCCGCTGCTGGGCAAAGCCAACAAGACGCCGGGGTTGGCGCAGGTCTATTCGCTGTTCGACCTGGCGACGCCGCGGATCTTTGCCGATGTCGACCGGCGCAAGGCCGATTTGCTGGGCGTGCTGCCCGAGCGGGTGTTCGAGGCTTTGCAGGTCTATCTCGGCTCGGCTTTCGTCAACGACTTCAACCTGCTGGGCCGCACGTACCACGTGACCGCGCAGGCCGACGCCCCGTACCGCCAGACCGTCGCCGACATTGCCAATCTGAAGACCCGCTCGGATTCGGGCGCCATGGTGCCGATCGGTTCGGTCGCCACTTTCGAGAACAAGACCGGCCCTTATCGCGTCGTGCGCTACAATCTGAACCCGGCGATCGAAGTCGACGGCAATGTTGCGCCCGGCTATTCGACGGGCCAGGCGCTGGCCACGATGCAGAAGCTGGCGACCGATAGTCTGCCCGCCGGCTATCAGGCGGAATGGACCGGCGTTGCCTATCAGCAGACCACCGCCGGCAATACCGCCGGCATCGTATTCGGCATGGCGGTGTTTTTCGTCTTCCTGGTGCTTGCTGCGCAGTATGAAAGCGTGACGCTGCCGTTGTCGATCATCCTGATCGTGCCGATGTGCCTGCTCGCCGCGATGATCGGGGTCAATCTGCGCGGTTTGGATAATAATATTCTGACGCAGATCGGGCTGGTCGTGCTGATCGCGCTCGCCGCCAAGAATGCCATTCTGGTGGTCGAGTTCGCCAGGCAGGCGGAGGAAGAGCACGGCATGTCGCCGATCGATGCCGCAGTCCATGCCGCGCGAACGCGGCTGCGCCCGATCCTGATGACCAGCTTTGCCTTCATCCTGGGGACGGTGCCGCTGATGATTGCAAGCGGCGCGGGTGCGGAATTGCGGCAGGCGCTGGGCACGGCGGTGTTCTTCGGCATGACCGGGGTGACCGCCTTCGGGCTGCTGTTCACGCCCACCTTCTACGTCGTCTGCCGCGCCTTGGCGCACCGCTTCGAGCGCCCCGCGCGTGCAGCGGCGCCGGGCACGGCGATACCGGCGAAATAGGATCGATGATCATGACCGGAAACTGGCTAAATCGCGCTGCGCCAAATCTCGTTCGCCTCGATTCTCTGCTTGAAGGGGAAGTGGCGGTGCAGCGACCTATATCTCCCTCCCCG
>CAXTOI010000126.1:0-8907 GCA_964245645.1 uncultured Novosphingobium sp.
CCCCCAACCCCTCCCGCCTGCGGGAGGGGAGTAGCGTTTCCCTCGCCCTCCAGTTTTGGCTTGGTATCCGCGGTTTCAATCACCGCCAGGGCAGATCCGATCGGTACACGCGCACCTGTCTCGCCCGCCAGTTCGACAATTTTCCCACTGACCGGCGATTCCAGTTCGACCGTGGCCTTGTCGGTCATCATGTCGGCGAGCGGATCGTTCTCTTCGATGTTGTCGCCGATCTGCTTGTGCCAGGCGACGATCTCCGCCTCGGCGATGCCTTCGCCGATATCCGGCAAGCGGAAGGTAAAGCGTGCCATGTCAGTCCTCGAGTATAGTCTGAAGCGCCTGCCGAATGCGCACTGGGCCGGGAAAATAGGCCCATTCCAAGCTGTAGGGATAAGGCGTATCGAAGCCGGTTACCCGCGTCACCGGGGCTTCGAGATGGAGGAAGCAACGCTCCTGCACCAGCGCCGATAATTCTGCACCGAAACCGCCGGTGCGGGTGGCCTCGTGGACGATCAGGCAGCGCCCGGTCTTCATAACGGAAGCCTCGATCGTGGCGATATCGAGCGGGATCAGCGTGCGCAGGTCGATGATCTCGGCGTCGAGGCCCATTTCGTTCACCACATCGGCAACCACATGGACCATCGTGCCATAGCACAGGATGGTCACATCGCCGCCGTCGCGCGCAATGGCCGCCTGGCCCAGCGGGATACGGTAATAACCGGTCGGCACCTGCGCTGCGGGATGCCTGGCCCAGCTGGTCACCGGGCGATCGTAGTGGCCATGGAACGGTCCGTTGTAGATGCGTTTCGGTTCGAAAAACAGCACCGGGTCGTTGTCTTCGATCGCCGCGATCAGCAAGCCTTTGGCGTCATAAGGCGTTGCCGGGATCACCGTCTTGATCCCCGAGCAATGGGTGAAAATTCCCTCCGGGCTCTGGCTATGCGTCTGCCCGCCGAAGATGCCGCCGCCGAACGGCGAACGCACGGTGATCGGCGCGGTAAACTCGCCGGCCGAGCGATAGCGCAACCGGGCCGCTTCGGAGACCAGCTGGTCGAGCGCGGGATAGATGTAATCGGCGAACTGGATCTCGGGTACCGGTCGCAGGCCGTAAGCGCCCATGCCGATGGCGACGCCGATGATGCCGCCTTCGGTAATCGGCGTGTCGAATACGCGGTGCGTGCCATAGCGTTTCTGCAGGCCGGCGGTAGCGCGAAACACACCCCCGAAGAAGCCGACGTCCTCGCCCATCACCGTCACGGTGTCATCGCGCGCCAGCATCACGTCGAGCGCGCTGTTGATCGCGCCGATCATGGTCATTTCGGCGGTATCGTCGGCGATCCGCGGGATCTCTGCGGGCTCGGAAAGAGCCTCGGTCTTGCCGGCCATCAATGGGGTGCTGGCATTCATAGCCCGGCGGCTGCCCGCTCGTCCAGCATCTGCCGGCGCTGTTCCGCCAGATGCCACGGCATTTCCTCGAACACGCCTTCGAACATCGTTTCCAACGGCTGATGCAGGCCGTGGCCCAAGACGCCATTCTGCTCGGCGATCTTTTGGTCGGCGCGGACCTGCCCGGCGACCTCGCGGTCCATCGTCGCGTGCTGCTCGTCGTCCCACTCGCCCAGCGTAATCAGATGCGTTTTCAGCCGCGCGATCGGGTCGCCCAATGGCCACGCCTTGGCCTCCTGCGCAGAACGATACGCGCCCGGATCATCCGAGGTGGAATGGCCTTCGGCGCGATAGGTGAACCACTCGATCAGCGTCGGGCCATAATTCGAGCGCGCGCGGTCGGCCGCCCATTGGGTTGCGGCGAACACCGCCAAGGCATCATTGCCATCGACGCGCAGGCTGGCGATGCCATAGCCGATGCCGCGTGCGGCAAAGGTGGTTTCCTCGCCGCCGGCAAACGCCGAAAACGACGAAATGGCCCATTGGTTATTGACGACATTGAGGATGACGGGGGCGCGATAGACGCTGGCAAAGGTGCAGGCCGAATGAAAATCGCCTTCGGCGGTAGAGCCTTCGCCGCACCACGTCGCCGCGATGCGCGTGTCGCCGCGCGCCGCGCTGGCCATCGCCCAGCCGACCGCTTGCGGAAATTGCGTCGCCAGATTGCCCGAGATCGAGAAGAAGCTGGCATCCCTGGCCGAATACATGATCGGTAGCTGGCGCCCCTGCAGCCGGTCGGCGCGGTTGCCGTAAATCTGGTTCATCATGTCCACCAGGCTCCAGCCGCGCGCAATCAGGATGCCCTGCTGGCGATAGGACGGGAACACCATGTCGTCGCCGGCGAGCGCAAACGCCGCGCCGATCGACACTGCCTCCTCGCCCAGGCTTTTCATGTAGAAACTGGTCTTGCCCTGCCGCTGAGCGCGGAACATGACATCGTCGAAGGCGCGCGTCAGCGCCATGGCGCGCAGCATCGCCCGCAGGCGATCGGGTTCGAGGCGGGGGTTCCACGGCCCCACCGCCCTGCCGGCGTCGTCGAGCACCCGGACCAGCGCATAGGCCAGATCGTGAAATGCGCTTGCCGCTTCGCCGATTCCAGGCTGGCGTGCGCTGCCTGCGGGGGGAATGGCCAGGCCGTCGAAGCTCGCCTCATCACCCGGCCGGAAGCGCGGTTCGGGCACATGCAGGCGCAGGGGCGGGTGGTTGGGCAGGCGGGACGAAGCGTCGGGGGCAGTGGTCATCTGGAGCTTGTTCCGGCTGGGGCGGCAGCGGCGCGTTAGTCCATCATCGCCGGCAGCTTGTCAAAGGCAACGTACCAGGCGCTGGTTTGATCCGGCCAGGCGACGAACTTCGCCGGTCTTGATCGGCGGCATCGGGCCGGCTCATGATCGCCGCATCTCCCACCCGTGCGGCCTATTGGCAAGCCCAGCCTGGCAGCAAGCCATGACCGCGATCCGCCGCGAAGCCCTTTTCTTCATTGCCAAATGGGATGTTCCGCGGCAGACATCGCGGCCGGGGTTTGGCGTTGTGCGGTTGCAGAAGGCATGAAATGCGAAATAATTCCGCAAGAAAATACGTGTTTCCCTGTTTATCGATAGTAATACTTATCGTATCGACCGTATATCTACTGAAGCGGTCTGTATTGGAGCGCGCGCCCGACATCGACTTCCGCTACATCTGGACGGCGGGAAAGCTGTGGGCGCAGGGCATCGATCCTTATTCGCCGCGGTTTCTCACGCTCGGGCGCATTATCTTCGCGACAGGCAACCCCATCGATAACTGGCTCTATCCGCCGCAGTGGTGGGCAGTCGCCCGCAGCCTGGCAGAATTGCCGGCCGGAACAGCGGTGACGATCTGGCGCAGCATGAATGCTGTGTTGCTGGTTGGCGCCGCCGGGGCTTTGGCCGCAACGGCGCGTCGCGTCCGGCCCGCCACGCCGCTCTGGGCGATCCCGCTGGCGATCGCCATTGCATCGTTGATGGAAGGAACCGCGCAAACGCTGCTCATGGGGCAGACGTCGATACTTGTCTTTGCGGGTTTTTGCCTGATGGGCTGTGCATTGCTGACCGCGCGGCAATGGCTGATGGTGCTGGCATTGCTGCTGCTGCTGCTGAAACCGCAGTTTGGCTTTCCTGTCCTCATCTGCTTCGCGGCCATGAAGCAATGGCGTCTCTCGGTGCTGATTGCCTTAATCATTACCGGCCTGGCCAGTCTGCCCCAGATCACGCAATACGGACTGCTGCCGACGCTGAAGGGCCTGCTCGGCAATATGGCAATCCATGGCCATCTGACCGGCAACTGGCCCGAAAACCTCCCGGGTTTTGCTCATTTCGTATGGGAGGTGACCGGGCTCAGCATGTCCAACGAAGCGGATATCGCGCTGGATCTCATCGCCAGCGGGATCTTGAGCCTGTCGATCTGTTGGCGCGGCAACCGCGATGAGCGGGATCAGGCCGCTTTGGGCATTGCGCTGATGGCGTCAGCCATGTTTTTTCTGCCTGTGCATGATTACGATATGGTGGCGCTGACCCCGGTGGCCATGCTTGGGGTCATCCTGGCCGGCGCGCCGCGGTATCTCACATGGGCTGCGGTGGCGCTGGCTTTTCGCCCGGGTTTCATCTGCGCGCAATTCGGCAACCGCCATGACGGAGATCTGCTGTTGCTGTCGCTTGCTGGATTGCTTGCCCTGATCGCGGCGATCAGTGCAGCTTTGGCACGATCCAAAGCCCAGGACCGACTGCCCGGGTCTGCAGGGTTCGAGGCAAACCCGATCGCCTAGGCTCAAGGGTTCATTGTCGGCGCAGCAGCATTTTCTCCGCTCGCGTCGGCACCGCGCCGAAGCCGACCATCTTTGACCCGTACACCCAGGCTGTTACCGCGAGCATGGCGTTCTTCGAAAAGCTGACCAGATTGGCAGACAGCTTGGCCGCGATAAGGCCGTCATAGGCCCAATAGGTCGCCTTCAGCAGGATCAGCGAAAAGACGAAGGCAACTGCACCTGCAATTCCCCGCTTGTCCATGAACAGGAACAGGATGAACGGCAGCGGCCACATCATATATTCACCCGAAAATACCCGCGAGCACAGCATGGTCACGCAAATGGCAAACCCACAGGCATGGATCGTAACCAGGGCCGGGTTTCCCGGCGTTTTGCCGGAGGTGGATTTCCTGAATACGACGAAGAAGGCGAACACCAGCAGCGCCGCGTTAGCGATCGTCGCAATCCGTATCACGTAAGGCGAGATGTTCGAATACACGTTCTGAGATCCGAAATCGAAGCCACCGTTGACGTGGGTCTTGGTTAGATAGGATAATATGACCACGATATTGGCCACCATGCTTTCGATCTGCGGCGGACGATCACCAAGGTAGCTCAAGTAATTCAGGATATCGGACGGGTTGGTTCCATCGATTACCATGATGACGTGCGGAAGCAGAAAACCGGCAATGCCCAGGGCGCCTATCGCAATCGGGTGTGTGTTTCTGGTCCCCGATCGCCAATAGCCGGCGGCCATCAGCGGAATGAAAATTCCCGGCCAGAGTTTGGTCGCCGCTCCCAATCCCAACATGAATGCGGCGAACAGCGGCCGTTTTTCGAGGAACAGAGCCAGGCCGCCAACCGCGAAGAAGGCGGGCAGCATATCGAAACGGCTGACCGCAAACGGCCCGATCAGTATCGGACTTACCGCAACCAGCGGCAGAGCTGCATAGAGAAACCACCGGCTTGCGCCACTTTCGGCAACGGCCAGTTTTCTGGCGCAGTGCAAAGACATGGCCATGACCGCGATAAACAATATGGCTACCGAAAACTGAAACGCGCGACTGAAATGCGAAAGATCATCGTAAAAATAGCGGATCGCTGCGAACAGCAGCAACGATCCCGGCGGATACTCGCATGGAAAGTCGGTGTAGGGCGCAAGATGCCGAGCGGCAAAGGCGGCAGAGGCCGGCGATGGCAAAGTCCCGACCCGGTGCTGGATCCATTCGATATAGCCCTTGGTCACCGGCGCATGCAGCAAGCGCCCGGCATATTCCCAGTACAGGCGGTTGGCGTCCAAACCGATATGGCGGTCCAGAAACAACAGCGCGCAGGCCATGCCGACCAACGACAATGCATACCCGATTCGCCAGCAAGTTCGTTCCGACGAAGCGGATTGTGGTAAGGAAATCATCGATATAGCCCCCCACTTGAAGAATATCGGTTTGGTCCAAAAAGTGCAAGCGTGAAGGCGTCATCCAGGCAAGGTTTGGTCAGGCCGCCGCACGCGCTTGCCTGTTGTCCGGCTTGTCAAATGCCACAACCGACAACGCTCGCAGCGATAAAGCCGCAGCGGGATGTCCGCTCGCGCGACTGCCGCCTCGGCGTCGCCTGCGGAAATGAAGCGCTGCTTCTTGCGGCAGATGCTGAGCCTCGTGCGCAAGCCCGATCAGCCCAAGTCGGCTTCGACCCACCCATCGACGGCCCGCGCCGGAAAGGTAACGAGCGGGGTCATGGCGGGCAGGTTGAGCGGGGCGCCGGTTGCCAGGTCGAAGCGGGCGCCGTGAGCCGGGCAGGCGACCCGGCCATTGCGCACCCGGCCGCAGTCGAGCGGTTCTTCGGCATGGCTGCAGCGATTTTCGATGACGAAAAATTCCCCGGCGCTGTGGCAGATCAACAGCTGTCTACCGTCACGGCTGAACCTGCGGCTCCGTTCGGCAGGAATATCGGCGGTCGCAAGCAGGCGGGTAAAAGGCATTGCAGCGCTTTCTGGCAAGGACCATCGGATTTTGCGGTCAGTACGAGTTGACGTAAACCTGTGATGACATGGGCTGGTGCGAATACCATATTTTCATTGTGTGACGTTCAGCGGTTTGATTAGAGCAGGTGGAACATAATCGGAGAGCGAAGCCGTGCCCACTACTCATCCCGTGCCTGCCGAATGGGCAACGCGCGCCTATGTCGATGCCGCCGGCTATGCCGAGAAATACCGAAGCTCGCTGGCCGAGCCGGAGGCGTTCTGGCGCGAGGAAAGCGCCCGGATCGACTGGATCAAGCCGTGGACCACGGTCAGCCGCACATCGTTTGACCAAGCCGATTTCGGCATCGAATGGTTCCATGACGGCACGTTGAACGTGTCGGCCAATTGTCTCGACCGGCATTTGGCCGCCCATGGCGAGACCGTGGCGATCATCTGGGAAGGCGACGATCCCGCACAGCAGCGCCGGATCACTTATCGCGAATTGCACGCCGACGTCTGCCGCATGGCCAACGTGCTGAAGGCGCTGGGCGTGGCGCGCGGCGACCGGGTGACGATCTACCTGCCGATGATTCCCGAGGCGGCCATGGCGATGCTGGCTTGCGCGCGCATCGGCGCGGTGCATTCGATCGTCTTCGCCGGCTTTTCCCCCGACGCGCTCGCCGGCCGAATCGAGGATTGCGCCAGCCGCGTCGTTATCACCGCGGACGGCGGCAATCGCGGCGGCAAGCCGGTCGCGCTGAAGGCCAATGTCGATGCGGCGCTGGAAATCGCCCAAGGCGTCGAGGCGGTGCTGGTCGTTCGGCACACCGGCGCCGACGTGACGATGGCCACGGATCGTGATCACTGGTGGCATGACCAACGCGAAGCGGCGGCGGAGGAATGCCCCTCTGAGGAAATGGGCGCCGAAGACCCGCTGTTCATCCTCTATACTTCGGGATCGACCGGCAAGCCCAAAGGCGTGCTGCATACCACCGGCGGCTACCTGACCTGGGCGGTCATGACGCATCATTACGTCTTCGATTACCGGCCAGGCGAGATTTATTGGTGCGCCGCCGATGTCGGCTGGGTCACCGGGCACAGCTATGTCGTCTATGGCCCGCTCGCCAACGGCGCGACGACGGTGATGTTCGAAGGCGTGCCCAATTATCCCGATCACTCGCGCTTCTGGCAGATCGTCGATCGCCACCAGGTCAATATCTTCTATGGCGCGCCGACTGCGCTGCGCTCGCTGATGCGCGAGGGTGACGAATGGGTAACGAAGACCAGCCGCGCCTCGTTGCGCCTGCTCGGCAGTGTGGGCGAGCCGATCAATCCCGAGGCGTGGGAATGGTATTGGCGCGTGGTGGGCGAAGGGCGTTGCCCGATCGTCGATACCTGGTGGCAGACCGAGACCGGCGGCGCGATGATCACGCCCTTGCCCGGCGCGACCGCGCTCAAGCCCGGGTCAGCGACCAATCCGATGTTCGGGGTGGCGCCGCAACTGGTCGATGCCGAGGGTCAGGTGCTGGAGGGGGCCACCGAAGGCAATCTGTGTATCACGCAAAGCTGGCCGGGGCAGATGCGCAGCGTATGGGGTGATCACGAGCGGTTCTTCCAGACCTATTTCACCACCTATCCCGGCAGATATTTCACCGGCGATGGCTGCCGCCGCGACGAGGACGGCTATTACTGGATCACCGGCCGCGTCGATGACGTGATCAACGTCTCGGGCCATCGGATGGGCACCGCCGAGGTGGAAAGCGCGCTGGTCGCCCATGTCAGGGTCGCCGAGGCGGCGGTCGTCGGCATGCCGCATGCGATCAAGGGACAGGGCATCTACGCCTATGTCACGCTGAACGCGGGCGAGGCCGACGACGAGGCGACACGGGCGGCGCTGGTGCAATGGGTGCGCCGCGAAATCGGCCCGATCGCCACGCCCGATGTCATCCATTTCGCGCCCGGACTGCCGAAGACCCGCAGCGGCAAGATCATGCGCCGCATCCTGCGCAAGATCGCCGAGGGCGATGTGTCGAGCCTGGGCGACACTTCGACCCTGGCCGACCCGTCGGTGGTGGACACACTGATCGCAACCCGCGTGCCGTCATGAGTGAACGTTTCGAGCGCCACCGGCAGCCGTGGAAAGCCGACGAAATCCAGAAGCTGCACACGCTGGCGGCCAAGGGGATGGGCCTGAAAGCCATCGCCAAGGCATTGAACCGCAGCGAAGAGTCGACAGCCGAGCGAGCCAAGAGCGACAATATCAAGATCGCCAAGCTGCGGTAAAGCAGTCGCGTTGTTGGCAAGACCGTCCTTCTTCGTCGCCCCGGGCTCGTCCTGGGCTCCCCGCAACGCTCATCCAACAAGAAGCCCAGCGTGACGGACGCTGCTTCTATACCAATGAGACATGGCGACTTGCGAATTTGCGGCATCTCCGCAAAGGCGCAGTATGGATAAAGACCTTTTCGCCGCTGCCCAAACCTCAAAGGCCTGGCCATTCGAAGAAGCGCGCAAGCTGGTCAAGCGCTATCCTGACGGCAAGCCCGGCGGCGCGCCGATGGTGTTCGAGACCGGTTACGGTCCTTCGGGCCTGCCGCACATCGGCACATTCCAGGAGGTATTGCGCACCACCTTCGTGCGCCGCGCCTATGAAGCGCTGACCGGCGCGCCGACGCGGCTGATCGCGTTCAGCGACGACATGGACGGGTTGCGCAAGGTACCCGACAACATCCCCGGAGCGGCGATGCTC
>CAXTOI010000127.1:0-8886 GCA_964245645.1 uncultured Novosphingobium sp.
GAAAATTAGCCCAATGGGAATCCCCTGATTCAAATTGGTCGGATTCGAGTCTAGATCCCCGATCCGGCCGATTGGCGCGACGAGTCCCCGGCCGAGCGCCGTTGCCACCGATGCGCCATCACCAGCACCCCCAAAAACGGCACCCCATAAACCAACGTAGTCCGAAACGGCACGGTAAACGGCGTCGTCAGCAGGATCACCGCCATTGCCAGGGCGCCCGCCGCGCTGGTCCATGGATAGCCCCACATCCGGAACACGCCCGGCGCGGGCGAATTGCGCGCGCGAAACGCCAGATGCGTCACGAAGATCATCATCCACGCAAACATCGCCCCGCAGGCCGATATGCCGATCATCGCCCCGAACGCGCTGTCCGGCTTCCACACGTATAGCGCGGTCGCCGGCAGGATGCCCAGCGCCGACACCGCCAGCGCCGCCAGCGGCACGCCTTTCGCCCCGACCAGCGCCAGCCGCCGCGGCGCCTGCCCGGCCAGCGCCAAGCTGAACAGCATCCGCGTCGCGCCATACAACTGGCTGTTCATCGCCGACAGCGCCGCGATCAGCACCACCGCATTGAGAATAGCCGCGCCCCCCGGCACGCCGATTGCCTGCATCACCGTCACGAACGGGCTCGTTGCGATCCCGGCCAGGGTCCACGGCACGATCGCCAGCATCAGCGCCAGCGTGGCCAGATAGAACACCGCCAGCCGCACGATCGTCACCTGAAATGCGCGCACGATCGAGCGCTCGGGGTCCTTCGCCTCGCCCGCCGCCACCGCGATCGTCTCGATGCCGAGATAGCTGAAGATCGACACGATGACTGCGGTCCACAACCCGCCCAGCCCATGCGGCATGAACCCGCCATGCGCGACATAATTGCCGAAGCCGATCGCCGACCCGCGCGGCGCCGTGGCGATGACGATGGTCGCCAATGCCAGGAAGCCCAGGATCGCAGCGATCTTGATCGCCGAAAAGCCATATTCGACCGCGCCGAACAACCCCACATCGCGCGCATTGACCAGCATCAGCGCCGTGCCGAACCCCAGCATCCAGATCCATCCCGGCCACGCCGGCAGCCAGAATTGCATATAGATCGCCACTGCGGTCAACTCGGTCCCCACCGCCAGCACCAGCGCCGACCAATAGGCATAGCGCACCAGAAACCCCGCCAGCGAGCCGAGATAGATCTCCGCCAGATCGCCGAACGCGCCGCTGCGCGGATGGACGATGGTCATCTCCGCCAGGCACCCCATCAGCAATAGCGCGATCACCGCCCCGATCAGATAGCTGACCAGCACCGCCGGCCCGGCCAGGCCGATCGCGAACCCGCTGCCCAGAAACAGCCCCGTCCCGATCGCCCCGCCGATCGCGATCATCGACAACTGCCCCGTCGTCAGCCGCCGCTGCAGCAATTCCTCACCACGGGGAGGGGCGCCGCCCATAAGCGCTAAGTTAACCTCATGACGGGCCGAACTACTGATTTTGAGTCGATTGAACCCGATTTCTCGTTTTGCCGCAAAGCTCATCCAACAGAAGCCCGATCCCGGATCAAGTCCGGGATGACGATAAGAAGTTGTCACCGAACCATCCCGCACCGACGTAAGCGCTGCTTCGTTCGATCAGCCATCAACTCCGCGCCCGCGTAGCGCCCAGCAAGAATGCATCCGCCACGGCGCGCGGGTAGAACGAGAAGAACGAGACGTGTCCGTCCAGCGCATTGCCGACCAGATCATTGCCGAAGTGGGCCTGGGCGAGGCGCTCCGGCGGTCTGCCGGCAGATTTGGCCGCCACCGCGCCGCCATTGACGCAAGCCGCGAAGGAAGCTGCCTGGAACGAGCACGCCGTCATGAACATCTTGCCGGGCACCAGCGGCCCGGCAACGAGGCTGGCCTGCACCGCGCCGCCCGCCACCACGACCCAGTGAACGGTGTTGCCGATCGTCTGGCAAGTGATCCGGTTCTCCTGCGTGCCGTCGTCGACCTGGAACACCGTGTGCGCGCCGCCCCCGGGGCTGTCGGCAAAGATCACGAAGGCGCCCTCCGCCGCGGCTTTCCACCAGTTGGTGAAATGGCGGCCGATCATTTTTGCGCTGTTGGTCGCGGTGATCAGCAAGCCGCGGCACAGATTGGACCCGGCTATATAGTCGAAGGACGGGCCGGTGACCGGAAGGACTGCGCCATTGGCCTCGGTCACGGTCACCGGGCTGGACTGGGTGTAGGTCACCCTGGGCGGGGCGAACTGCCCGCCGGGGAAGCCGGTGAACTGTTCCGAGATCAGCAGCGGCGGAAAGCTGATCGCCGTCGGCCCCCCGACACTGATGACGGCGAAGCTGTCGGTGCCATTTACCGTGGGAAACGACGGATCGGTGAAGGTCCAGTCGCTGCGACCGAAGTCGAGGTCGATCGTGGCGCCCACCGGCAGCAGCTTGTCGGCGGTGGTGGCCGCCAGGCTATTGCCCCGGCCAAGCCTGACGTAGGCCGGGTTGGGGCCGATGTTGTGGATCTGCTGGACGAAGGTTCCGTCGGCACCGAGGTTCCAGATGCTGCTGGTGGTCGTTGCCGTGTCGTGCGTAGCCCTGTGGCCCAATGCCGAGCTGCCCATCGGCATGGCCACCATGAAGTTGAGCTGCATTGCCTGCGCGACGGGCAGCGTATGATCGGCGTTCCAGCCGAAGGCGGTGCTGGCGGCGGCGATCAGCCGGTAGGCCCACGGCTGGCTGGGGTCCGCGATCATTGCGGCGATGAGCGCCGCCTTGCTCGGGTAGCCGATGGCGGTGATCAGCGGCTGGTACGGCTTGCTTTCGCCGGACGCCGCGAAGTCCATCGGGCTGGCCGCCTGGTGGTTTACATTGTTGGTGTCGTCGGTAAGGAAGAATTCCAGCGGAGACGGCGGATTGCCGGTCTGGATGCGGATGCCGTCGAGACCGTTCGGACCGTTCAGCGGGCTCGGGGCGTAATGGTAGGCCGCGTTGTCGTGGATGCCCAGGAAACTGGGTATGCCCTCGGCGCCGCTGCCGCCGCTCATGATCCAGGAATTATTCATTCGGCCATACGATGAACTCTGGGCCGCCAGGCAATGCGCCAATACGCTGCCGGCGGTGTGGCAGGTCATCAATACGCCCGCACTTCGGGGTGTCCCTGGCGCGATATCGGCGCCCCCCAGCATCAGCTCCGCATAGGTTATCCCGGTCACCCCGGTTGCGCTTTCCTGGTTGGCGCTCGATGCACCGCCATTGAAATCCGGGGTCGGGTTATCGATCAGCACGTTGTGATGCGTCAGATGGTTGCCGCGGTTGGAGAAGCCGCCCGCCGAGCTGTCCACGATCACGTTGCGGCGCTGGACCGCCCAGGTGCCCAGCCCTAGATGCGCATAGATGGCATGTTTGAACATGTCGGGGTGGCCCGGGGTCGTGCTGTCCCGCGTCTCACCCATCGCCAGCGGCCAGCCGCAATGCCAGAAGATGCAGTCCTCGACCGTAAGGTTGCTGAAACTGCTAAAAATGCCGCAGGCGTGGCTTTGGCTGGCGGTGAACTGGCCATACAGCGAGCAGAAGCGGACGATGTTGGCGTCCACCGCCGGATTTATCCACGACACGTTCATCGGCCCGCCCGGTCCGCAGCTTACCTGATCGAACACGCAGTTTTCCCAGAGGCATGGCGCCGGGAGACCGGCGCCGGCCCCGTCGCCGCCGACCAGGTGCAGCCCACGCAACGCCCAGCCGGTGTAATCGCGAAAGTCGCCTCGCGGAACACCCGGATATTCTCCGGTGCCGATCGTCCATCGTGGTCTGGCGCCACGTCCCGCCGTGCCGGCGCGGCCATGCTTGGCGGTATTAAGCGGGTCGGCGTCGTCGTAGGACTGCCAGCAGCTCGGGAAGGCTGCACCATTGCCGTGGTAAAGCGCCCAGCCCCAACCACTCAATTTGTTCAGCTTGAAGGTCTGGCCTTCGGCAAAGAAGAACTGGTTGCCCACCCCCTGGGCGAGGCTGTTGTTGCTGAGGATCGTCGCCAGGTCGATCGCCGGGCCGTATGCCGTGTCGGCCGGGCCAGGGCCGGTCGCGCCGATCTGGGAATGCTTGCCATGGCCATTCATCCGGCGCCCGGGATAGGGGCTGAAGCCATTGTAGGACGATGAGCCGTTAGCGGTGTCGCACCAGACCTGCGTCGCGCTGCCGCCCTGAAACGGGAAGCTGGCCACAAAACCGCTGGCATCGGTTTGTCCCATCGCCTGGTTGTAAGTGGGCGCGGGCAGGCTTGGCATGGGTGTGGCATGGGCGATGCCGGCGGGTCCGGCGCTGGCGGACAGGAACTCGACCTTGCCCAGCAAAGCGCCGCCCGCCAGGCACAATCCGGTGGTGCCGAGCAATTCCCGGCGCGTCAGCCTGCCGGCGTAAAGCGGCACTTAGAAACGCCGCCCTGGAAGAACCCGGCGCGGAGAATCGAACCAGCGGAACAGACGGTCATGGTTGCTCATCGTACTCGTCTACCCATTGCCGGGCCGGCTAACAACCTGCGCGATGATTTTACTACAATCGGATGAGCTCACCGCTGGCAGTATTACGACCCGGGCTCGCTCCGCTCAAAACCGCGCCTGGCCCCGCGCGCTGAACGATTGGCGTAATTAGCTTCGACGGTGTAGAGGCGGCGCGAACCGGGCGAGGGAACGATGAAGACTATCGGCATGATCGGCGGCCTGAGCTGGGAAAGCTCGGCCGAATATTACCGCATCATCAACCAGGGCGTCCGCGCCGCGCTGGGCGGATTGCATTCGGCGCGCAGCCTGATGCTGACCGTCGATTTCGACGAGGTCGCCCATCACCAACACGCCGGAGACTGGCCACAACTCAGCCGCATCATGGTCGCCGCCGCCCAATCGCTCGAACGCGGCGGCGCCGACTGCGTGATGATCTGCGCCAACACCATGCACTTGTTGGCCGATGACATCGCCGCCGCCGTGACGATCCCGCTCCTCCACATCGTCGACCCGACCGCCCGCGCGCTGGACGCCGCCGGCTTCACCCGTATCGGCCTGATCGGCACCGCCTTCACCATGGAGAAGGATTTCTACAAGAATAGGATGCGTGACTCCGGCCTGGAGGTGATCGTGCCCGCTGCCGATGATCGCCAGACCCTGCATCGCATCATCTACGATGAGCTCGCCGTTGGACTGCAGCTGGAAACGTCTCGACGACATATAGCCGAAATCATGGCTCGGCTGGTCGCCAATGGCGCACAAGCCGTTGTGCTCGGCTGCACCGAATTGATGCTGTTGGCAAGGCCGGAGGACTGCACCGTCCCACAGTTCGATACCACCCGGCTGCACGCCGAAGCGGCAGTCGATTTCGCGCTGAGCGATCAGCTGCGCATTCGCCCATGGTCCGCCGACCGGGCCAGGGACTTCCACGACATCAATGCGCAATGGATCGAAGCGATGTTCGTGCTGGAAGACGTCGATCGCGATGTCCTCCTCAACCCGCACGACCGGATCATCGCACCCGGCGGTGACATCCTCTTCGTCGAAGCGCCCGGCCGCGGCATAGTAGGCGCCTGCGCGCTGAAGCGGACCGCCGGAACGGCTTACGAGCTCACCAAGATGGGAGTCCTGGAAAACACCCGTGGCCTCAAAGCCGGCGAATTCCTGCTGAAAGCAGCAATCGCCCGCGGGGTCGAACTTGGCGCCGACCCGTTGTATCTGCTAACCAATTCCGATTGCGCCGCTGCCATTCACTTGTACCAAAAACTGGGCTTCGTCCACGACGCCGATATCATGCGCGATTACGGCGCCAGCTACGAACGCTGCAACGTCGCCATGCGTTACGCCGGCTTGTAATCATGTACATACCTCTGCCGTTCCAGGAACACCGCCAGGAAATCCTCGTCGCTGCGATCCAGGCCCGGTCGTTTGGCACCCTGATCACCGCAGACGGCGGCAAAATCGAAATTTCCCACCTGCCGATGCTGTGTAGCATTACCGGCAATCGTCCCGAACTGATCGGGCATCTCGCGCGCCAGAACCCGCAATCCCGCAGCCTGGGCATGGGCGGTGATGCCGTCGCCAGCTTCATCCTCGACGAGGCTTATATTTCCCCGCGCTGGTATCCCCTGAAGCGGGAAACCGGCCGCACGGTCCCGACGTGGAACTACATCGCGGTGGAGGCGCGAGGTCCGGCCGAATTGATCGACGATCCCGCGGAACTCCGCGACTTCGTCGATGCCGTGACCCTGCGGCACGAAACGGGCCGGGCCGATCCCTGGTCGAGCGCGGACGCGCCGGCCGAATATATCGACGCGCTGGTCAAAGGGATCGTCGGCGTCCGCTTGCGCCCGCACACCTTGGTAGGTGCCTGGAAGCTGGACCAGCACAAGCGTGAAGTCGATCGGCTGGGAGCGGCAAACGGCCTGCGCGCCGATGATGGCAAGATGCGGATGGCGGACTGGATGGAAAGCCCTGGCTGGACGAGGTCCTGAGCAGCTTGCGCCTCGACCTCACAGGCGGCAGAAGCGCATGATGGCTCATCCGAAAATCCTGCTGATCGTCGGCGGCGGCATCGCTGCCTACAAGTCGTGCGAACTGGTGCGGCTGATCCGCAAGGGCGGGGGCGAGGTGACTTGTGTGCTGACCGAGGGCGGCGAAAAATTCGTTACCGCCATGACCTTGGCGGCGCTGTCGGAAAACCCGGTCCACACCACCTTGTGGGACCTGCAGGACGAAGTGGAGATGGGGCATATCCAGCTCTCGCGGGCCGCCGATCTGGTGGTGGTATGTCCTGCGACCGCCGATCTGATGGCCAAGATGGCCGCGGGAATCGCCGATGATCTGGCGACGACGCTGCTGCTGGCGACCGACAAACCGGTGCTGGCGGTCCCGGCGATGAACGTGCGGATGTGGCAGCATGCCGCCACGCAGCGCAATGTCGCGACCTTGCGGGCAAGCGCGGTGACGGTGCTCGATCCCGACGAGGGCGCAATGGCCTGCGGGGAATATGGTCCGGGGCGCTTGCCCGAGCCGCCGGCGATCATGGCCGCGATTGCACGCATGGGGTCTCTGCCGAAGGAAGGCCCGCTGTCGGGACGGCATTTGCTGATCACCGCCGGCCCAACGCATGAGGCCATCGATCCGGTGCGCTATATTGCCAATCGATCGTCGGGCAAGCAGGGCTTTGCGATCGCTGCCGCCGCTGCCGCCGCCGGTGCGCGCGTCACCTTGATCGCCGGGCCAGTGGATTTGCCGACGCCGGCCGGGGTGGCGCGGGTGAACTTGCAAAGCGCGCAGGAGATGGCGGCTGCGGTCGAGGCCGCCTTGCCCGCCGATATCGCGGTGATGGTGGCCGCCGTGGCCGACTGGCGCGCGGCGGACGCCGTGGATCACAAGATCAAGAAGGACGGCTCCGGGCAGGTGCCCCCGCTGCAACTGGTCGAAAATCCCGATATCCTGGCCGACCTGTGCCGATCTCCGCGGCGGCCGACGCTGGTGGTGGGCTTTGCTGCCGAAACCGAACAGGCGATCGCCCATGCGCAGGCGAAGCTGGCGCGCAAAGGCGCGGACTGGATCATCGCCAACGATGTCTCGGGTGATGTCATGGGGGGCGATGCGAACACCGTCCACATCGTCACCGCCGCCGGGGTCGAAAGCCTGGCGAAAATGTCGAAGGCGGCGGTGGCCGCTGCGCTGGTCGAAAGGATGGCCGATGCCTTTACCCGATAGCGTTCCGGTGGCGATCATGCGCCTGCCGCATGGCGAGTGGCTGGAGCGGCCCTTGTATGCGACTGCCGGCGCTGCAGGGATGGATGTGGTATCGGCCGAGGATGTCACCATCGCCCCTGCCGCCAGACATGCGGTGGCGACCGGCTTTGCGGTGGCGATCCCAGCCGGCTTCGAAATCCAGGTCCGCCCCCGCTCGGGCCTGGCGCTGAAGCATGGCATCACCGTGCCCAACACCCCGGGTACGATCGATTCGGACTATCGCGGCGAGTTGAAAGTCATCCTGATCAATCACGGCGCTGCGCCCTTCGCGATCCTGCGCGGCGACCGTATCGCCCAGCTGGTGCTGGCCCCGGTAAGCCAGGCCAGCTGGCTCGAGGTGAGCGAACTGGACGGAACCGCCCGCGGCGCCGGGGGCTTCGGTTCGACCGGCGGCGTAGTGGCGTTGGGGAGCTGAATTCATCATAGCGTGCAGATGCGCCGAATCGTCATCACGCTGTCGCAAAGTTCCCGGAGATGGTGCGAACCGCAACCGGAGAACCGCCATGAATCGCCTCGAACCTATCGCTTTCCTCATCGCGGCCGCCCTGCTGCCGGCAACAGCCTCCGCCACGTCGCTGGCCTTCGTCTCGGGCGATCTTGTGGTGAGCGTCTACGGCGATGGCGATGGCTCGGGGAGTTATGGCGATAACCAGGCTTCGCCGATCGTGCTCGATCAGGTTACGACCACGGGCCAGGCGGCCGGCTCGCTGGTATTGCCGCAGACGGCAAGCGGAATGCAAAGCGCCATTTCGGGCGAATACGGGTCTTCCTCGGAAGGCTTCCTGCAGCTGAGCGGCGATGGGCATTCGCTGGCGATCATGGGTTATGGCGTCAATGCCGCGACTTACAACGCGGGCGGCGCTGCGGTCTACGGCAATGCCGCGCTGGCCCAATCGACCAGCGTCAAGGGTGGAAGCTACACGGCGGTCTCGCGGGTCGTCGCGCTGATCGGCGCCAACGCTGCAGTGGACACCAGCACGGCGCTGTACAATGTCGCCAATACCAACAACCCGCGCAGTGTCGCCACGGTCGATGGCAGCAGCTTCTACGTGTCGGGCCAGGGTGTGAAGGGTGACACGCCTCAGGGCATTCTCCTGGCGCAAAAAGGTGCACACGCGGCCACAGCGCTCAACAACAGCATCGACA
>CAXTOI010000128.1:0-8873 GCA_964245645.1 uncultured Novosphingobium sp.
GGAATTACTTCAAGGATGCCGGCTATGCATCCGATTAAAAGCACGATGCTCTAGGATGCGCTCAACGGTGCGCGGGCCTACATGCGCCGAATCGGGAAGGCGATCGAAGTCTTCAATCGCGCGGTCATCAATTTGCATTGGAGTTGCTCCTGTCTGCTAGCATTTGCTAACAGCTGCAACATTGTCCTGGTGAGGCAGAGCTAAATAGTCGATTTCAGTCGACAGGTCGCAGATCGTTTACCGTTTAACCTATTCGTTTAACTCTTGGCTTACTTTTGCTTGAAAGATAGGGGTAATTCTTCGCAACTTTGTCCCAAACGGATTTGCCACGGGTTGGACCTAGACCGGAGTCCTCAATCCAAGGACCGCGTTTAGGCAAATTTTGAAGGCAATTGCCGCTTGCTCTCGCCAGCGCGGTAAGCTCATGTTCCGCTCGCGCCTCTTCGGCGGCGCGAGTGGCTGACGATGCCGTACGGGGGATACCTGATTGCGGACCACGGTTTGCTGCCAGTCCGCTCGCCTTTCTGATCAGCGCATTTAAGTCAGCGGCGCAAATGAAAAGCCACGCGCTGTCGCCGTCGCCACACTCTCGAACATAATCCGCGGCTACTTCTGGAGCTCTCAAATGATGACCCGGAATATCGAGGCAATGCCCGCTTGCTGGTGACGCCAACTTGATCTGAACGTTACCGTCCACAACCGCTTCGACCAGCCGCTCGCATGCCCAATTTCGACAATCCGCCACATCGCCGGGAGCATGCGGCTGCAACTGTTGTGTCGCGCTAGCAAAAAATACCCATTTTTCCCAAAACCACCGGGGATCAAAAACCTGATCATCGGGCCAACGAATGGGCTGGTCCCATATCTTTGCGAATTGGCGTTCCATCACGCGCGCCCCCGAAACGGCAATACCTCGGAAGGCAGAACAGGCGTTGCCAGAAACTTCGCCCAATCCTCCATCATTTTCCTGCGGCGATCGAACATGTCGCCTCTCCTATACGCGGACTCGATTTTCGATCCGATCGCGTGGGCCAATGCCATTTCCGCCATATCGTTCGGATAGCTGGTGCGTTCCGAAACCCAATCGCGGAAGGTGCTGCGAAATCCGTGCGGGACGGCCGCCAGCTTCATGCGCCGCAGGACCGCGGACAGTGTCATATCCGACAGTTGGCCCCCGCGCGGGGCCGGGAACGCCAGATCAGTGCCTCCCATGCGCGGAAGGGCACGCAGCAGCTCTACCGCAGCGGCTGGCAGCGGAACGCGGTGTTCCTTTGATGCCTTCATGCGGTTCGCGGGGATCGTCCATGTTGCGGCATCGAGGTCAATCTCATCCCAAATCGCTCCCCGGACCTCCCCCGACCGCGCGGCAGTCAGTATTGCGAATTCAAGCGCCCGCGCGCCCAAACCATCGGCCGCACGCAACTTGACCATGAACGCGGGAGCCTCATCGATCGGCAACGCCGGATGGTGACCATCTTGGTTAAGCCGGCGATTGCGCTCGGCCTTCGCCTTGGTCGGCTTGGGCAGGAGCTTATCCAAGTGCCCCCGCCAGCGCGCGGGATTAAGCCCGCTCCGATGTCCCGACACCGTAGCCCAATCCAAAACCTGCTCGATGCGACCGCGCAGCCGGCTGGCAGTCTCAGTTTTTTCCGTCCAGATGGGCTTCAGCACGTCCAGGACGTGCGGCAGCTCTATGTCGGCGACCGAAATCTTGCCAATTTTGGGATAAGCATAGGTGGCGAGGGTGCTCTTCCATTGGGCAAGGTGTTTCTCATTTTTCCAAGCTGGCCCCTGATCTGCAATGTACGCCTCAGCCGCGTTTTGGAAGGACATCACCTTGGCAGCCGCAGCCATTAACAAGCTCTTGGCGGCCTTACGTTGCTCGATCGGGTCGATGCCCTCCCTGATCTTCTGGCGCGCCTGTCGCGCCAATGCGCGAGCGTCTGCAAGGGATATCTCTGGATGCCCGCCCAGGCCCATATCGCGGCGCTTGTCGCCGATCATCACGCGCAGAATCCAAGTCCGCGCGCCGGACGGTAGCACCTGCAAAGCGAGGCCGGGCACCTCCCCAACAAAAGTTAAGCCGGGTTTGGTCAGGTTTTTGACCGCCAGGGCACCAAGTGCTTTTGCCTGCTTTGGCATTGTCCGTCGAACTCTCGACCACCATCTTCGCACCCATCATAACAGTTGCGATTGGCTGCGACAAGTGGCAATCAGTGACGACGCAGAATTACCGTAAAGATCAGAAACGATTGTGTTTTTGTGTTTGGTTGCAACAGGTGGAAACATGGCGGAAGGGGACACCTCTTCCGCCAAACTGGCGCAGCTGCGATGCACAGCAATAGCCGTTAAGTTGTTTAGCCTCCGCCGCCGCCTGAGAGCTTGGCGAGCAGCTTGGCTCCGTCTGGTGATCCCCAGCCGCTACACGCGTCCCAGCCGGTCGCGGCGCTGTAGGCACCATTATTGCCATTGGTGATGTCATTGAACACCGCCGACCCGAAACCTGCGCCATAGATAATTGGGTTGAGATAACCGACGTTATGACCAAGCTCTTGATTTAAACGCGCAATCAAACCTGCCCACAGTGGCGCAACCGCGCTGGTCCCGCCGAAAACACTGTCCTGCTCATCGACGCGAACCTGATAGCCGGTATTGGGATCGGCATCACCTGCCACATCGGGGACACCGCGGCCGACGTGGCCGCCGCCGTTGGCCGAGACAGGCACATTTGCTGAATTCTGGTAATCCGGCAATGGGAAGAAATCACTGACACCGCCACCGGTCGCGCTCGACGTCGAATCGTTCCAGACGCTTTCGCTAGTGATCGTATTGCCCGAAGCAACCAGGCTGGTCCCGCCGCAGCCGAGCATGAACGGACTCGAAGCGGGGAAATCGACATGCTGCTTGCCGTCCTGGACAGAGTCGGCAGAGCCATTGTCACCGGCTGCCGCGCAAACCGTCACGCCAAGCGCCGCTGCGGTCTGCAAAGCCTGATCGAACGAGGTCATGGCCTGGGCGGTCCAGCTGGATTCCGCACTGCCCCAGCTGATCGATATGACGGACGGCTTGTTGACCTTGTCATGGATCGCCATGGTCAGCGCATCGAGAAAGCCCTTGTCGGTGTTGGGCGTAAAATAGACCGCGAGGCTGGCCTTGGGAGCGATGGCTCCGGCCACGAGGATATCCAGCATGACTTCGCCGTCCGCGGATTGCGGCGTCGACGGTGCGTTCCGGCCGCCATCGACGCGGACGGTATGGACGAGCGGCGGCTTTATTCCCAGCTTCGCGAAATAGGCATTGATATCGGCTTTCCGGTAGCCGCCGCCTAGCTCGATAATCCCGATGCATTGTCCGGTACCATCGGCGCCCGCCGGAAACTGGTAAAGCGTCGCAAGTTCGGTGGGCAAAAAGGATTGCGGGGTGCTCGCGTGAGGCGCGATGCCAAACCTCGGCTTTGGTATCTTGCGCTGGAAATGGGGCATTGCCACCGGACGGTCGTCGATCCCGAACACCCCTTCGATGAGCGGCACCAGATCCGCAGGCGCGGTCAGCGCGCCGGTGCGGCCGCGATAAGTTCCGCCATCGTGTTCGTAATTGGCGATTTCCGCGCCGAAGGCCCGGGAGTAGTCCGAAGCAGTACCCGAGACAAAAACGCTGCGGCGTTCCGGGCTCGAGGCGACGACGATCAGCCCCTGGGCGCGGACGTAAGCTTCGATCGCCGCGATATCTGCGGAGCTTGCGCCATGATCCGTGGCATAAGCCTCACGCGACAGGTATTTCCTGTCGGCAGGTTTGGCGGCGGCAAACAGGTTGCCTGGCGCCAGGCTGGCTAACGGTGCCCGGCGCCTGACCCGGATCGTCACTTCGAAGCGCTCTTCCGGCGACACCTCTCCCGTCATTTTTGCCGCGTAGAGCGGCGCGGCACGGTCACTGCCCGCAATGATCGCGAGATCGGGTTTCGTTGCCATGATCATCCTCTATGATTCGTACGAAGTAAATTATTGACTCGTTTTTAGAAATCTATTTTGGCGATGCCAGCTTTGCAAGTCATGAATCGTATTGCGGGTTTGATATTCAATACTGCGCCGTATAGCTCCTGAATGAGCTTGGTCACGCCGCGCCATAACCTGCGCCCCGATAATTCGCCGTGGTATTGAACACCGTCTGAGGAGCCATCGGGCTCGGCGAGCGTGATCGCTTCGCAGGGGTGACCCTCATGGCTGGCTTTGTGCGCCAGCCCGGCCCGGGCCATGTCCGTCCGTCTCATCTTTACGGTATCGTTACGCGCCTCCCGCGTAGCTCGTGTCGCATCTCTATGCGCAACGCCGCATATAGGCGCCGACGCGATCGGACCGATGAACCGGTGATCGTCGTCCGCGATGCCTCATTGGACGCCAGAAATGACCGACGCCGAACTGCACTTCGTCATTCCGACTTACCGCTTGCGCGATGTCGGAGAAACCATCGAGGCTTACGACGAGAACTTCTGGCGCAATGGCCAATCGGCACCGATCATCGTGTTCGACGATTCTTCGCTTGCGAACCACGACAAATATTATGCCGGGCTCGAAGCGACGCGGACGCACAACGAACTGCTTTACGTCGGCCCGGCCGAGAAAGAGCAATTCGTGTCCTACATCTGCCGCCGGCTGAAGGACCGCAAGCTCGACATGCTGGTGCGCAATCTGTTTCGGCCCAGCTACGGCGGCAACCGCAATTTCACGCTGATGTACACGCTGGGCGATCTGATGGTCAGCGCCGACGATGACATGCGGCCTTATGGCCTGATCGAGGACAGCCCCGAAACGCTCGTCGAGCATGAGATCAGCCGCGGCAAGCTCATCCCGCGGGGCGCCAATGGGCATACGCGTAAATCATTCGACATCCTGCAGTCGTTCCGCGACGTGCTCGGTCATACCGTTGCCGATACGCCGGGCAATTACGAGCATGGCGAATTGCTGCGCGATACCGCCATGGAGCTGGAATCCAACACCTCGCTGGGCTTGTCGCCGGACAATTCGCTGTTCATGCAACAAGGCAAGCTGTCGCGCACTGCGGTCGTGAAGATGGCGCAGACGTTCCGCAGCGGCACCAACGATATCGATGCGGTCGATTACGTGGCGATGTTCCTGGCCAACGAGGATCAGGTCAATGCCGAGCATCTGAACGACACCTACATCCTGGTGAACTTCCGCCCCTGCGTGACCAACGTCAACTGGCGCATGGATTGCGGCGTGGCCGGGTACGATAACCGCACCGGCCTGCCCCCGTTTTTCCCGACCCGCCTGCGGTTCGAAGACTACATCTATCGCTTGTGGGTGCAGCAACCCAATATTGCCGCGGCGCATGTAGATTCCGCCCAGACGCATATCAAGAACAACTACATGCGCGAACCGCTCGCATCGGAGGTGTTCAACGAGGCAATCTGCGGGCTGCTGAAGCGAAAGATCCGCCAGAGCCTGCGCAAGATCGACGATCTGACGATCGCCTTCGATTATGAAGGCGACGTGGCCTTGCAGGACAGCGAAGAACTGCTCGATCAGGCGCGCAGGCTGCATAGCCGCGTGCTGGATGGCGTGGCCCGGGCAGCGAACGAGGAACGAAAGCTGGCACTGCAGCAGTTCGCCGCCGGGCTTTCGCGGACGTTCTACGACTTCGAGCCCGATTTCTTCCAGCAGAACGTCAGCCGGATCGTCGATGACGAGATCGGCCTGATCCGCGCTTCGCTGGAAATCTGGCCGACGCTGGTCGAAATCGTCTATTTCAGAAAGAATTGCCGCGCGCTGCCCATGCGCCGGGTGCGCAACAAAGAGCGCAGCAACAAGCCCGCTTCGCGCCTGGTCGTCGCATGATCATGACCGCCCGCCTGGACAAGACATCTCGCAACACGATCGGACGATTTGGCTTCAAGCTGGTATTCGCGCTCGTTTTTGCCGGGCTGAGCCGACAAGCCTTCTTTCTGGTGACATCGCTCTGGCTGTCGCTTTACGCCGTCGCCACCTGCGTGATCGGGATCATCACCCGTGATCGGCTGAAACGATATTCGTTCAGCCACTGGGATGAGGCATTGTGGCTGGCCGCCGGCGCCGCGCTGTTCAAGGTGCTGGCCCGGCTGACGTGAGTCACACCCGATATCGATGACCCTGACCCATCAGGATTGCCATTCCCGTTCGAAGTCCAGCGCGCGGGAATGGCAACCCTGATGGGTCGGCGCATGCGGCCCTTTGGCACTACATATGGATCGTGCGCCCGTAGGCGGCCAGCACCGATTCATGCATCATTTCCGATAGCGTCGGATGCGGGAAGATGCTCGCGATCAATTCGGCTTCGGTGGTTTCCAGCGTCTTGCCGACGACATAGCCCTGGATCAGTTCGGTCACTTCCGCGCCGATCATATGCGCGCCGAGCAATTCGCCGGTTTTGGCGTCGAACACCGTCTTGATGAAACCTTCGGGTTCACCCAGCGCGATCGCCTTGCCGTTGCCGATGAACGGAAAATTGCCGACCTTCAGCGCGAAACCGGCATCTTTCGCCTTCGCTTCGGTCAGGCCGACGCTGGCGACCTGCGGGTGGCAATAGGTGCAGCCGGGGATAGCACTGCGGTCGAGCGGATGCGGGTGGACTTCGCGGTTGCCCAGTTCCTGGGCGATAGCCTCTGCGGCAGTCACGCCTTCATGGCTGGCCTTGTGCGCCAGCCACGGTCCTTCGACGCAATCGCCGATCGCCCAGATGCCGGGGACATTGGTGCGGCCATAGGGGTCGACGTTGATGAACGAGCGCTTGTCGGGCTCGATCTTCAGCTCCTCCAGACCGATGTTTTCCACATTGGGGACTATGCCGATGGCGACGATGACATGGCTGTATTCACCCTGCGTGTCCTGGCCGTCCTTGCTTTTGAAGCCGACCTTGACGCTGTCTGTACCCACTTCATTGATCGTGACATTTGTTGAGGTAAGGATGTTGATCTTCTGTTTTTTCAGCGCTTTTTCCAGGAATGCCGAAATCTCGGCATCTTCGACCGGAACGATGCGGTGGAGCATCTCCACCACGGTAACATCGGCGCCCATGTCGTTGTAAAAACTGGCGAACTCGATACCGATCGCGCCCGATCCGATCACCAGCAGCTTGGCCGGCAACTCGGTCGGCGTCATGGCGTGGCGATAGGTCCAGACGCGCTTGCCGTCCGACATGGCGTTGGGCAATTCGCGGGCGCGAGCGCCGGTAGCGATGATGATGTGCTTGGCGCTCAGCTCTTCGACCTGGCCGTCGGCGCTGGTCACTTCCAGCTTACCGGGCGCGATCAGCTTGCCCTGCCCCATGTGCACCGTCACCTTGTTCTTCTTCAGCAGGAAGGTGACGCCCTGGTTCAATTGCCTGGCGACCCCGCGCGAGCGCGTGACCACCGCTCCCAGATCGGCCTGCACATTGTCCGCCGACAAGCCATAGGATTTGGCGTTCTTCATCTGGTGCAGCACCTCGGCCGAGCGCAGCAGCGCCTTGGTCGGGATGCAGCCCCAGTTTAGGCAGATCCCGCCGAGCAATTCGCGCTCCACCACCGCGACTTTCAAGCCCAATTGCGCGGCGCGGATAGCGGCGACATAGCCTCCGGGGCCCGAACCGAGGACAATTACATCATAGCTGTCAGACACGGCAAAGCTCCAAAAATACGATCAGGCCAGCAGGGCCAGCGGCTTTTCCACCAGCTCGCGGAAGGCGGCCATCAATTGCGCGCCATCGGCACCGTCGATCGCGCGATGGTCGAAGCTGCCGGTGGCGCACATGGCCGTCGCCACGCCCAGCGCGCCATCGGCCATCACCCAGGGCCGCTTTTCGCCCGCGCCGATCGCCATGATCATGCCCTGTGGTGGGTTGATCACCGCTTCGAACTGCTTGATGCCCATCATCCCCATGTTCGACAGGCTGGCGGTGCCGCCCTGATACTCGGACGGTTGCAGCTTGCCTTCCTTGGCCTTGGCCGCGAGCGCGGACATCTCGGTGGAAATCTGCGCCACGCCCTTCGCGCCGGCATCGGTGATGATCGGCGTGATCAGCCCGCCCGGAATGCTGACCGCAACCGAAATGTCGGCGCGCGCATACTGCCGCATAACCTCGCCGCCGAATGCGACATTGCACTTGGGCACTGCGGCCAGTGCCGCGCCCAGCGCCTTGATCAGCAGATCGTTGACCGACAGCTTTACGCCGCGCATAGCCAGCGCCTCGTTCAATTCGCCGCGTAGTTTCAGCAGCGCATCGAGGCGCACGTCCACCGTCAGATAGATATGCGGCACGGTCTGCTTTGATTCGGTCAAGCGGCGCGCGATGACCTTGCGCATGCTGGTCAGCTTCTGATCGGCAAAGGGGATGCCGAAATCGGGGATGGCGTCGGTCGGCTTTTGCGCAGTTGCCGGGGTCGGTGCCGGTGCCGGTGCCGGTGCCGGTGCGCTAGATGCTGCCGGTGGCGGCGCTGCTGTCTTGGCGTGTTCAGCACTATCGACGTCTGCCTTGATGATCCGGCCATGCGGCCCCGAACCGTTTAACGCCGACAAATCCACGCTCCGGGCAGCAGCAATGCGCCTGGCCAGCGGCGAGGCGATCACGCGCGTATCCTGGTGGTAAATAGCAACCGAGGCCGGGGCCGACGCCGCCGGCGGCGCTTTGGCTTCGGGCTCAGGCGCAGGCGCAGGCGGCGCCGCCGCTGCTGGTTCCACAGGCTTTGCGTCGGGTTTTGCGGGTGCTGGTTGCTCGTCATCCCCGGTCAGCGTGGCGATGATCGTGCCGACTTTCACGTCCTCGGCGCCGGCATCGACATTGATCGAGGCGATCGTGCCTTCGTCCACCGCTTCGAATTCCATCGTCGCCTTGTCGGTCTCGAT
>CAXTOI010000129.1:0-8848 GCA_964245645.1 uncultured Novosphingobium sp.
GGTGGCGCTGTTGCCGGTGGCGTATAATGCGGTGGATCCGAAATACGCTGCGGCGAACGCTTACGGCAAGGTGGTGTGGTATGCCGACTGCGATGCTTCGCAAGCCGAGGTGGGCGATTATCTGGTCGGCATGGGTTCGGAAATCGGCGATCCTTTTGCTCAGGCTGCTGACCCGGAGTATTACTTCGTGGCCGCCAAGCAGGCGCTGCTGCCGGTCGTTGCGGTCGCTTGTAACCGGTTCGTTCGCGTAAGCCGGCCCTTGCCGCTGGCGGCGGGCGCGGCGGGCGCGATCGGCTATTCCGGGATCGGCGCTGCGGGTATGATCGATGTGTTGGGCACGGCAGCGGCCACCAATGGCGGCCAGGATGCGGGCTGGCCATGCGCGATGATCTTCGGGCGCGGTGCAACGCATGTGACTTCCGCACTGCCGGCTGGTGCGGGCCTGGCGGTGAGCTGGATGATCTATCTGCCGCCTTCGGTGCCGGTGGCGTTGATGCCGGGTGACCGGGTGATCGACGATACCGGCCGCGTGCTGGTGATCGAGGGGGCCGAGCTGACCAGGCTGGGATATCGGCTGCAGGCGAGCGAGGCGCATGCCTAGCATCGTACAATAAATGCCTGCCCCGTTGCAGAACAGGGTGGGTACCGGTTTTTGCCGTTAACGATGCGCCCACGAGGAAATCTGATGGCCGACATGACCGATGCCGGCAATGCGCTGGTGGCGCTGATTGCAGGGATACTTTATCCGGCAGGTACCAGTGCACCGTCAGTGACCGGTGACCGATTGCTGGTTTACCAGGGATCGCCCGATCCGGTGGTGTTGGCGGGCGATCTGGCCGGGGGTGCTGTCCATGTTTCGATTTTCCCCAGGCCAGGCGACACGGTCACCTCGATCTCGCAGGACGATGACGACTGGGAAGAGGTCACCAATAGCAGTACCGGCGGAACCGCGGTGCTGGAACTGCGGCGCCAGACGCGCTTGTTCCAGATCAGCGCGTATGCTGGCGTTAACACGCGGCGCGATGCGGTGGCGGCGGTGATCGATGCGGGGCTGGCGGCGGTATCGCGGCTGGCGCTGGTGGATGGGTCAGTAGCGGTGATGAGCTATGACAGCTCGCTGCAGGACGATGGCCAGCAGCAGGCGGGCATTTACCGGCGCGATCTGGTTTATGCGCTGAATTACGCAACGACGCTTGTTCAGGAGCTGACGGCGATCGCCACTACAATCACCGATGTGACGCCTGGGGTGAACGGCGCTGATTTTGCGACGGTTTCGATCGTCTCCTGATCTGGCGCCTGCGCACCCCCAAGATTCATTCTCCACAGGAGCCGTATTCATGACTGTTGTTCAGCAGGGGCAGGTCAATACGACCTCGCTCGTCGTTCCCGATGTCGTTGTCCAGATTGTTCCGCCGCAGCAGAACTACGTCAACGGGGTGGCGACCAATATTCTGGGGCTGGTGGGGACGGCAACGTGGGGACCGGTGAATTCGCCAACCATCGTTGGCAGCGTCAGCCAGTATGTGGCCAGTTTCGGCAATATTCAGCCGCGCAAATACGACATGGGTACCGCAGCCTGGGCGGCAATCCTGAATGGCGCGAGCAATATGCGCTGCGTGCGGGTGACCGATGGCAGCGATACGGCGGCCTCGGCAGTGATCGGAACGACCGGCATCACCATCGCCTCGCGCTATACCGGATCGCTGGGTAACGCGATATCTGCAATTCTGACGGCGGGCACGGCGAGTGGGAGCTGGCGGGTGACGATCACCTTGCCGGGGCTGGTGCCCGAAGTGTTCGACAATATTGCCGCCGGGCTGTCAGGCAATGCGGTGTGGCTGGCTATGGCGACGGCGATCAACAATGGCATTTCGGGGTTGCGCGGGCCGTCGCAGATCACGGTCGCGACCGCTGGCACAAGCGCTGCTGCTCCAGTTGCGACAACCGCCGCCTTGTATGGCGGGAGTGACGGCGCGGGCGGGGTCGGCGCTACCCAGCTGATCGGCGTCGACGGGGTTTCGCGCAGCGGCTTGTACGCGCTGCGTGGCACGGGGACCAGCGTGGCCGTGCTGGCCGATTGCGATGCGTCTTCGAGCTGGCCGGCGCAGGTTAGCTATGGCTTGTCCGAAGGCACCTATATGATCATGGTAACCCCGGTCAGCGATACGATCGTCAATGCGGTGGCGACCAAGGTCAGCGCCGGGATCGACTCCTATGCCGGCAAGCTGCTGTTCGGCGACTGGTGTTATTTCAACGATACGGTGAATGGCCAGATCAGGCTGGTATCGCCGCAGGGCTTTGTGGCCGGGCGCTTGTCGGCGCTGTCGCCGGCGGAATCGAGCTTGAACAAGCAACTGGTGGGGATCGTCGCGACGCAGAAATCGAACGCCAATAGCGTTTATTCGAATGCAGACCTGCAGACGCTAGCGCAGGCGGGCTTCGATGTGGTGGCCAACCCGTGCCCTGGGGGTACGTATTTCGGGGCGCGTATCGGGCGGAATACGTCGTCCAATCAGGTGATCAACGGCGACAATTATCCGCGGTTGACCAATTATATTGCCTATACGCTGAACGCCGCGATGGGGCTGTATATCGGGCGGCTGCAAAGCAATAGCCTGCGCAACCAGGCAATGGGAACGATCAATGCCTTTCTGGCGGCGATGCAGCAGCAGGGAATGATCGGCGATGTGTCGAACCCGACCAAGCAGCCGTTTTCCGTTCAGCTCAACGCCGCCAACAACCCGCCGGCGCGGGTCGCGCTGGGCTATATGCAGGTAGATGTGCGGGTGACCTATCTGAGCGTGGTCACGGTGTTGCTGATCAATGTCGAGGGTGGGCAGTCGGTTTCGGTGAACGTGGGTGTGAGTGCGCCGGTTAGCTAGGCGGTTGGCGCGTAGCTGATTACTTGGTGCGGCGGGAGAGGCCCCTCCCCCAGCCCCTCCCCTGAAGGGGAGGGGGATTAGGCTGAATCTTAAACTCGGAGTGTTTGTATGGCCCAGCAAGGGTATTCGATTGGGCGCGACACGAGTGTCGCGGTGATCCTGGCAAGCGGGGCGACGTTGCGGCTGGGCAAGGTGACCGGCTTCGACGCGCGGCCGATGGTGAGCGAGACGACGGTGCGGGCGCTCGATGGGGTAAACGACCATCTTCGGTTTCACGAGGGGTGGAATCTGACCATGGAGATGGAGCGCCGCTCGGCCGACCTGGACACCTATTGGGCAGGGATCGAGGCGAATTATTACGCGGGGATCAGCGACACGCCCTGTACGATCCAGCAGACCATTACCGAACCGGACGGCAGCGTGACACAGTGGCGCTATCAGTCGTGCATGCTGAAGTTCGACGGCCCAGGCAAATGGTCGGCGGACAGCACCGTGAAGCAGACTTTGTCGGCGGTAGCGTCGCAGCGCGTGCAGCAGGCCTGAGATGGTCAGGGTCACGATAAATGCGGCGGATGACAGCCCTGCTGCCAGGCTGGTTGCTGCGGCGTGCAAGCCGGTGGATGTTGCGGATGCGCTGGGGCGGAAGATTACGCTCAGGAAACCCGCGCCGCTGGACCGGCTGGATTTTGCCAAGGCCGCGGGAGGCGCGGAGATCAACCAGCTTTATCTCGCCGAGGTGATGCATCTGCCATACGTCGCGGCGATCGACGGCGTGGCGGTGGCGACGCCAGCCAGCGACGGGGAATTGCGCGCCTTGTATGCGCGGCTGGGCGATGACGGCAATGACGCGGCGCAATCGGGGGTGCTGGAGCATTTTCTGCCTGCGCCTGCCGCTGAAGCGGAGGCCGCATTAAAAAATGGCTGAGGGACGAGCCGCTGAATGAAGCCTTGTGGCTCGTCCATAATGGAGTGCCATTCGATGTAGCGTTTGCGCTCGATGACATTCCGCGTGCGTGGATGGCTATGCGGTTTTCGGCATTCAACGGCTGCCGGCTGAACGTCGAAACGCTGTCTTTCGAAGAATGAAGATGACCAGGGAGCCGGATATGATGAGCTATCCCTATCGCCTGGGGGCTGACAGCACCGTGATCAATCATGCCGTGCGTGTCACGGCGATCGTGACCAGGTATCGCAGCCATTTCCTGCGCATGGCTGATCGGGCGGGGGTGGTCGTAGCGCGGTTGCAGGCGTTGGAGCGGTCGAGCCGTGGGCTTGACGTCGCGACCATTCTGCCGGCGATGTATCGGCCCGTGCCGCCTCGCGGCGAACTGGAAGCGATCGCGGGATTATCGCCCACTCCAGCCGAGCGGATAGTGTCGGCAATCTCGCGGCATTCTTCGGCAAATGGCGTAAGTTTCACAGGCGGATCGCAGCGACTACCGATCGTGCGAACGGCTCGCGCATTCTTGAGCGCGAAGGCGGCGGGTGCCCGAAAGCCGCTGCCTGCCGGGTCGCGGCTGACCTCTTTTGATTTCGCGATAAACAGGCAGCGCGAAATTACGCCACGCTTCAGCGATAAAGCAACCACCACGGCTGCGACGGGTCGCACGGCTGCACAAAGCGGACAGCGGCTGGCTGCTCGCGCATTGCTAAGGGAAAACCCGCATCGTCCGCCATTGCTTCTTGGAGCGAGCATCTCCGATCACTTGGGGCGCCACAGCGCTGGACTCTCACCGCAGCGGACTGATGCACCTGGCTTTAACCGCACGGTAAGACAACATCGCGGTGCGGCGCCTGCGGGCCATGTCTATCTGGACAAGGCGTTGGTGGGGTATCATCTCGCAGCTGCGATTACCGCCGAACAGACCCGTGCGGCTTCGCGGCCCAACATCTCGGGCTCCGCCTTCAACAGCAGCATGGCGGCGCTTCGCCCATCTGGAGCGGCATTATGACTTCGCTCACGCTTGGCGACTTTGTCTTTGCGCGCGGCGAAATGCCTGAGAGCATCGGGTTCGGGGCGGCGCAGCAATTGCATGTCCATACTTTGATCGGCGGAGCGCGGGTGATTGATGCGATGGGTGCGGTGCCGCAGCGCCAGGAATGGTCGGGCTGGTTCTCCGGGCCGGAGGCGCTGGCGCGAGCGCGCTTTCTCAAGCAATTGACTGAGGCCGGTCAACCGCTGGCGCTGCGCTATGGCGAATTTGCCTATACGGTGGTGATCGCGAATTTTTGCGCAGAGTTTCGCGCCGGGCCTCATCTGCCTTATGCGATCGCGCTCGAGGTGGTCGATGATCACGGCGCGGCCCGTCCTGGCGCAGGCTTGCCGGGGCTTGCGCAAGTGATAGCGCAAGACCTGATCGGGGCCGCCGACAACGCTGCAGCAATCGGCGACGCCGGATTGATTTCAGTGGTCGGCGCGGTAGCCGCCGCCGTGACCGACGGCGGCAGCGATGCGCCGCCATCGGCAGCAATGCAATTTTCGTTGTCACCGATCGGCGCAGCGCGAACACACGCGGCGGGGCTGGATGTTGCGGCTTCGGCACAGATCTCGACACTGGGTCCGCTCTCTTCACCGGCTGCCGGCAGTAATCCTGTCAGCCCCGAAGCGATTGGCCAGTTCGGCACGGGATTGGCGGCGGCGGCGGCAGCAGTGCAGCAATCCTTCTTTTTGAATGCAACGATGCAGGTGTTGCAGCGGGTATCGACCAATCTTTCTGCCGGCAGCGGTAAAACCGGTGCAGGGGGCGCCACGCTGATAACCGGGACTGGCGACCTTTATCATCTTGCCGCGTCGGCTTACGGCGATGCGCGCGGATGGACTCGGATTGCACAGGCCAATGGACTGACCGATCCGGTCATATCGGGCATCACTCAATTGGTCATCCCGCCGGCCTCGGTGTCGGCGACGGGGGCGCTGAATGTCTGACGATTTTTCGCCCATGGAACGCCGACCGCGTGGCGCGGTGCGGGTGAATGGCCTGGTCATCTCCGGCTGGGAAAGCTGGGAGGTGGAGAACAATGCCTTTCGTGCGGCCGACAGCTTTGCCATCCGCTTTGTCGCCGCCGAATTACGGGGTAGGTTCAGCCCCGCCTGGTTCGGGGCGCAGGCCAGGATTACGGTGGAAATTTTTGCTTCGGCTGCACCTTTCGATGCGGCCGATTACCAGCCATCGTTGGCTGATCGGCTGATTTTAGGGCAAGTGGACGACATCAGCTTCGATCCTTCGCGCGGATCATTGGTGCTGACCGGGCGCGACTTGACCTCGCTGCTCATCGATACGCGAGTAAGTTCCGGATATCTGAACCAGACCTCCAGCCAGATTGCGACGCTGCTTGCCGAGAGCCATGGACTGACCCCGGTGGTTACCGAAACCGCTACGCCGGTCGGCACGTTTTACAGCCAGAACCATATCAGCTTGACGCAACAGCGCAGCGAATGGGATATTCTGACCGAGCTGGCCGGGCTGGAAAATTTCGACGTGTTCCTGGCTGGCGATGAGCTGCATTTCGAACCCTTGCCCGATGCCGCGACAGCGGGGCGATATGTCATCGACTGGCAGGCCGGCGGCGGGATCGGTGCTGCGCCCGTAGCGAATGTCGCCGCGCTGCGCTTCCAACGTAGCCTGACGCTGGCCCGGGGGGTGAGCGTGACAGTGCAAAGCTGGCATGCGCGGCAGGGCAAGCGCTTTGCGGCAACTTGGCCGAAGGCAGAAGCCGACATGTCCGTTGCGCCGTTGGCGTATAGCTTCATTGCGCCCGGGCTGACGCAGGACCAATGCCAGCAGATCGCACAGGCGCGCTATCAGGACATCGCCCGGCATATGGTGCGATTGACCGCCGAAATGCCGGGTGACGATGTGCTCGATTGCCGGATGACCATTGCCGTTCAGGGGACGGATACGCCTTGGGATCAGGAGTATGTCCCCGAAGTCGTGCAGCGCATGATGTCGGCGGAGGATGGCTATCGGATGACGGTGAGCGCGAAAAATATCAGCGGCTGAGGCGCGCGTTGCGTTTGGCAGATGCCCACCCCCGGCCTCCCGCAGGCGGGAGGGGAGAAGGACATGCATGATGCAAGAGTTGTTGAATCATGCGCGGCGCGTAGCGACGGAGGTGGCTGGGCTGCGTGCGGCCACTCGGCATGGGACAGTCGATGGCTATGACCCGGCCAATTATGCGGTGCGCGTGAAGTTGCAGCCTGATGGAACGTTGACCGATTGGGTGCCGCTCAAGACTGCCTGGGCGGGCGCGAGTTGGGGCCTGTTTCTGGCGCCTTCGATCGGCGATGCGGTGGAGCTGGATTTTCAGGAGGCCGACGGCGGTGTGGCCAGTGTGGGCTGGCGCTTTTTCAACGATGGTTTGCGCCCGCTGCCGGTGCCGGGAGGCGAGGCGTGGATCGTCCATGGATCGGGCGCGTCGATCCGGCTGACCAATGACGGCAAGTTGACGCTGACCGACGGTCATGGCGCGAGCCTTGCGCTGAATGGCGATGGCACGATTACCAGCGCCGGCACCTGGACACATAGCGGGAGCTTTTCGGCAAACGGCATCGGCCTGACAACGCATCATCACAGCGGCGTCGCAACCGGCAGCGGCACCAGCGGAGGACCGATCGCGTGAGCAGCCTGTCCGACCTGTATCACTATTTCGGGACCGATCTGTCGCCTTCCAACAGGGGCGATCTGCTGACCGTTACCGCGATTACACGCGGTCAGCAGCGGGTATTGCGGCGGTTGCTGACCAATCCCGGCGATTACATATTCCAGCCTGAATATGGCGCAGGGCTAGCGGGATTCATCGGCGCCACCGCCGATCTGGCGGCAATGCGCGCCATGATCCGGGCGCAGATGCTGCTGGAGCCCAGCGTGGCCGCGCAACCCGAGCCCGACGTTAGCGTGCAGGCGATCGCCAATCAGGCCGGCGGCGGTTTTGCGGTGGCGATCAGCTATATCGATGCGCCCAGCGGCGAGCCGGTCGTGCTGTCTTTTGAGGTAAGTAACTGATGACGACCCTCCAAGCTCAGACCTTCGATCAGTTCGTCCAGACCGAGGCCACCGCGATCCAGGCAAGTTCGGGCGGGGCGCTGATCGACTTTTCGGTCGGATCGATCCTGCTTGCCTTTGCCCAGGCGGTGGCGATGGTGGCACTGTGGCTGCAGGGACTGATCCTGCAATTGTTGACCACCACTCGCGCCGCCACGGCCAGCGGCAGCGACCTGGATAGCTGGATGGCGGATTTCGGAGTTACGCGATTGCCTGCCACCGCCGCCACCGGGACGGTGGTCTTCTCGCGTTTTACTGCGACGCGCGCCGCGACCATTCCGCTTGGCGTGGTGGTGCAGTCTGCCGATGGAACACAGCAGTTTTTCGTGATCGCCGATGCCTCCCAAGCAGCTTATAACGATGGTGACGAGGCTTATGTGATCCCGGCCGGGGTCGCATCGATCAGCGCGACGGTGCAGGCGGCAACGCCCGGCTTGGCCGGCAATCTGGCGGCGGGAGCGATCTCGGCGCTGGGCCAGTCGATCAGTGGGGTAGACAGTGTTACCAACCCGGCCGTCTTCGCCTCCGGTGCGGCAGCGGAATCCGACGCCGCTTTGCGCGTACGCTTTGTCAATTATCTCGCTTCGCTGGCAAAGGCGACCAAACTGGCTGTGGGCAACGCCATCGTCTCGGTGCAGGAGGGGCTGAGCTATACCCTAACCGAAGATTACACTTACGCCGGTGCCTATCAGCCCGGCTATTTCTATGTGGTGGTGGATGACGGCAGCGGCTCGCCCCCCGCACCGCTGCTGGCGCTGGTCAGCGCGAGCATTGATGCGGTGCGTGGCTGCGGCGTGCAGTTCGGAGTGTTTGCCCCGGTGCCGATCGACGCCGCCGTTACGGTAACGGTGACCGCCGGCGGCGGCTATAGCCATGCTGCCGTGGCAGCGGCGGTGACAAGCGCCATTCTAGCCTATATCGAAG
>CAXTOI010000130.1:0-1826 GCA_964245645.1 uncultured Novosphingobium sp.
TAGGTTCTGCCCGACCCAGGCTTCAGGTCAGACGAGCCGATCGCGGGGCAGGCATAGCGACCTGTCACCATCGGCGCCGGGTTCACCATCTGGAAGCGGTATTGCTGCTTGTTCATGATCGGCATGGCATATTTACCGCACATGCCCTTGGTCCCCATCGTACCCCAGGCAATCAGCTCGCGATGCAGCTTGAAAGCCATGCGCTCGGCGACGAGGCGCGACGACTGGATCGGGTTCATATGGGCCGCAACGTTCCCGTCGAGCGGGTACATGCTGCCCTGGCAGCCAGCGCACCAGAACAGCGCGGTAATCGGCTTCTTCACCGTGGCCGCCACACAATCGGCCGCGCACGCCACTTGCGCTACCGGGTTGGCGAATACCGCCGCTTCCGGGTTGAGGAGCGTGGTGAGCGTATCATCCTGCCACAGCGGGTCGATTTCCGTGACATAGGCGATGTCGAAGCTCGTCTGCTCGAGGCAGAGAAAGTCGGTGACGATCTCCAACAGATACATCACCGGATAAATGTACCAATGTACGTTCCACTTGGCGGTCCGCGTGTCGCCGCCGCCATCACTCGTCGGCCCCGCCGCGGTACCGTGACCGATGTCGAAGCCCGGCGCGATCCTGACCCCGCCAAGATTGACAAAGCACCAGGGCTTCATCGTCACATCGACGAGGCGAACCGGCTCCCAAAAACCGACTGAGATGCCGATGCGGGGTATAGGCGAGCCGCACAGGCATATCGGGAGGACCGGATTGCCGTCCGCATCGGGCCGCGACGAGGGCCAGATGTCGGCCGAGCCGATCGACAAGGGGAACAGGCAACTCCAGCAAATGTCGGTGATCGGGTTAACGAACTTGCCCGTGCAGCTGCCAGGAGCGCCTGCCGCTGCCGGTGTGGCCGTCAGGAGGCCAAGTCCGCCCAGAACAGCCAATGCCAGGGCTAGGCGCCTCCAAACCTTCCAGAGCCAGGCGATCACTGCTCGCCTCCGCGTGCGCAACGCTCGTCCAGCCACTTGTCATCGCGGCGCCGCTTCAACACGAAATAGACCGCGGCGACCAAAGCGGTCACCACCAGCAGCACCGCAAAGACAGCTCCTGTCGCCACCGGGCTCAACCAATCACGCACGGCGCCGATCAGCAGCAGACCAACGACCACCGCGAGCGACAGTACGATCACAACCCAGCGCAGCCGGCGGATCGCCGGCGTCTCGGGCGCCGCCAGACCGGGACCCATGACTTTCTCAAGACAGATCATGCGCAACCTCGCAATGTTCGAAGAAGCACCACCGCCCAGCGGAGGAACTGAACCAGGCTGAGGATGGCAAAGGCCATCGTGCCGGCAACAAGCGCGAACAAACCGCGTGGCCCCGCGCAGCCGCCGACGAGCAGCGCGACGAAGGCCGCAAACACCGTCACCGTCGCGCCCAGCGTGAGCACCGCGAAGACTGCGGTCCCGACAAAACCCATGCCGGACATCGGCACGTCGGGCACCGCGACCTCAACTTGCCCCGTGCGCGCGTTCATGAGCCAGCTCCCGCCTTGAGCTTCGCGATCTCGTTCACCCGCATCGCATGACCTTCCTGGACGACGACAGCGGGGACAGCATGGATCCCGAACCTGGTGGTCAGCCGGCCGCCCTGGTCGAAGTAGAAGCGGCGCTGGTGCGCTGTCATCGCATCGAGCGGCGCACCGGCGACCATGATCAATTTGGCGGCGGCGTCGAAGTGCTTCACCGCCCAATCCATCTGCTCGGGATCGTCGCCGTTGAAGAACACCAGCGGCGTCTTGACCACGATGAAGTCCAGCGGATTGACGCGCCGGCC
>CAXTOI010000130.1:1926-8836 GCA_964245645.1 uncultured Novosphingobium sp.
TTGACCGAGACCCAGTTATCCGCGCGGGTGACCATGTCGCCCGGCATCCCGTAAGCGATCTTGCCGAACGGCTGCGGGTTCTTGCCAAAATGCGCGATAATCAGGGGCGTCTTGGGGACGACGAAGAAAGCGAGCTTCCCGCGCACCGGCGAGGCACCCCGCTCCACGACGAACGCCCAGTTAGGCAGGGACTCGGTGGCGTTAATGAGGAACAAGTGACGGTTCCGCCAACCTTGTGTTGCCATGTACATAGCCGTCGCGGCCATTACCGCGCCGATCGCCGGCCATGACGGCAGTCGGCTACGCTTCGGCGCCGCCAAATCACTGCTGCTCATTGACGGCCCCCTCGTCCGACAGATCGGCGCCGCCTTCCTGTCCGCCTGCCGGTGCCGGTCCAAAGCCAGCACCAGCGTCAAGATTGCTTCCACCCGCGCCTGGTACGCCCGACAGCGTCGCCGCTGATGCGATCGGACGCATGGTCGGCACTGGCGCGACCGCCGCGCGCGGTGGCAGCGGCAGTTCGGCAGGCATCGGCACTTGCCTGGCAACATCGGCGGCGACTGCGGCCGTGATGTCGTCACTCGAAGACGACACCACCGCTTCACCTACCAGCACCACTTCGCCTGCTTTCGAGCGCTCCTTCAGCGCCTGGTCGAGCGCGCTCATGAATGCGTGCGTGCGCGCTACCACCTTGTCCTGGTCATCGCCGCTGCGCGATTCTGCCAGGGCGAACCGGTTGACGAGCGCACCGAGCCTGACCGACACAACCTTGTGCTGGCGGAGCGCAAGCACCTCTCGGGTCGTCCACATCGCCCAGACCACGCCGAGCAGAACCAGGGCACCGACGACAAGCTGCCAGACTGCAAAACCGGCGAACCTGCGCTCGCCCAGCTTTGCCGCGGCGCGGTCGCGCTCCTCCAGCCCCAAGCCAAGCTCAAATTGCTTTGCATCAGTCGCCACGCCGGCCTCCATCGAAAAACGCGGACCTAAGGCTGGCGCGCCGGAAGAATGTGATTGCGAGGAGCAGGCTGGCGGCCACGACCCGCAGCTCGCTCTGGAACGCGAGCCGCCGCGGCGCGTCGGCCGCGCTGTAGCGGTCGGCCAGATTGGCGAGCTGCAAGAAGAAGCGTTCAAGCGAGAAATTGCCCAGCATCGCAAAGGCCACGACGAAGACCCCCGCGGCCGCCAGCAGCGTCACCGCGCTCCAGCCCAGCAGCCGGAAGCCGACTTCGATCGCCCGGCCAAGGTCAAGCCTGAAGCCGTTCTTCCGGATTACGGTCAGCGCGCTCATTCGGCTGCCTCCGCCATCGGAGCCTCGTGTAAGTCGCTCCACTTGGAAGGATCATTCGGGAAGGCGACGCGCTCGATCGCCATTTCCATCGGCAAGCCTGTTGCCAGCTGCGCCTGCACCTGGCTGAACACCTTTGGCGACGAGGAATAGAGCGTCGCGGAGTAGGGATCGAGGACGAGGCGTCCGATCGCCAGCGTCTCGGGTCCCTTGATCATCACGTCCGAATATTCGGTGCCGTTGCGCTTAAGGCTGCGCATCAGCGTCTCGGTCGCCGATGTCATGTCGAACCGGTCATGCTTCATGAAGTCCGAGATCGATTCCGGCTTCTGCTGGAGGATCACGAACCAGTCGCTGTTCTCGAGCGCGGCGATCGAGCCGGGCGACTTGTAATAGTCGTTGAGCGACTGGGTCGCGGTGATCAGCGATGCACCATATTTGCGGCAGGTACGCGCGTAGCTCTCAACGAAGTCGGCCATCGAGCCGCCCTTGAGCATCTGCCAGGCCTCATCCATGATGAGCGCCTTGGCTCGGCTGCGCGGCAGCTTGCGCATCGCCTGCGTCGACATGAACATGATCGCGGTCAGCACCACCGCGCGCAGCTCCTCGCGGCTCGACAGATCCGACAGCTCGAATACGGTCAAGTCCGCGTTCAGCTTGAAGGTCGCTTCGCCGTGGAAGAACTGACCATAGGTGCCGGCGCTCGAGAACGGCCGCATCGAAGTCGCGAGGCTCTCGGAGAGATGATTGTCCTGCGCAACCAAGGCATCGATAATGTCATCGACCGAGCCCTTCCGGCCCTTCTCGTTCCACACCGAATTGACCACGCCATCGATCAGGCCGCGTTCGGTGTCATTGAGCCGATCGACGTGGCGCGCCATCTGGCTGACCATGGCTTTCAGCATCGCCAGGCAGTCGAGCCGATAATCCTCGTCCTCGGCTGCGGCCTCGCCATCGATCATCGAGAACGGATTGATACAAAAGCCGCTGGCGAGCGTGAACTCGATGAAGGCGCCGCCCTGGAGCTTGGCCGAATGCTCGAAACTGCGGCCGTCATCGATGACGATGACATGCGCGCCGGCACCGCACAGCGCGGCGTTCAGCTCCTGCAGACAGACCGACTTGCCCGAACCCGACTTGCCGAACACGCAGACGTTATGGTTGCCCGCCATGTTCTCGAACGGCGACCAGAAGAATGGCTCGCCGCGGCGGCCGACCAGCAGCAGGTGCGGGATGTTCGATCCACGGTATTCGCCTTGCATGGGAGCCAGGTTCGCCGCGGTCGAGGTCATGTAGGTGCGCATGCGCTTCATGCGCTCGAGGTCTTTGCCGAGCCCCGAGCCCAGCGTCATCGGTAGGCAGGTCAGGAACCCCATCATCTGCATGTGCCGTTCGGAATGCAGATCCCACCCACACGCCTTGTACATGGACTTGATGACGCGCTCGTTGATGTCAGCCTTGCCGGCCGGACTGAAGGCAGTGACGCTATAAAAGGCGCGCACTAACTTGTTGCCCATCCGCAGCGCTTCGGTGACATACTCCCACTCGCGCCTCTGATCCTTCAGCTGCGGCAGGAAGCGCGCCGATTTGGAATCGGCCAAGCTCGAGGTCCGCATGAACTTGAAGGATGCCTTGTTGGCTGAGGCCGTCTCGTCAGGGAATACCATCGAGAGCGAAGTGATGACCGGGCAAGGCAGGCGCAGTTTGTCGGTGAACAGGTCACCGATCAGGCGCATATTGTCCCACGGAGCCCAGCGCGGCGGCAAATTGCGCGGGCTGTAGCACCGGACCTCGAACGTATCGGGATACATCTCACCAATCTCGGGCACGCCATCCTTGTCGACACCGGTGGCGCGCAGCCGCTCCGTCTTGATCAGAATCGCGTGCGGCAAATGGACGATCTCCATGTCGCGGCGCACCGCCTGGTCGGCGATCGGATCGAACTGATTGTAGCTGACCGGATCATCGCCGGCCGCCGTTGTCGGCGAGGTAATATCGTCGATCAGCGCCAGCAGCGACACGGGATCGAGGGGTCGAGAAGGCACCTCGATCGAGAGCAAGGCCGAGCGAAAGCTATCGCGGATCGCGATCAGCTGCTCGTCCGTGGTTGCCGAACCGTGTGGGACACCGATCGACAGGAAAAGGCGAAAACTGCGCAGGTGGAACGGCGCATCCGCCGACATCGACTCCCAAACACCGTCCGAAAGAAAGTCCGTGCGGTGCTTGGCCATGCGCTCGTACACGCCGCAAGCCGAATACCGAGGCACGAACCATTCGGCCAGCTTCGTGCCGATCCGCGACGTGGCGACGTTGATGACGCCGACGCAACACCCTGCCGGCATGCCTTCGGAAAAGCACTGTCCCAATATCTCGCCGGTCCGCTCGTCCGCACCGACCAATGGCGAGACCTCGATGGCCACTTCGCGGGCGCCCGAATTGTGGAAGATGCCGGTCGCCGCATCGTAGCTTCGATATGGCAGCCAATGTGCCAGCATCGGCACCGAGACATCGGGCCGAGGCGCCTCAGGCTTGCCGCCGCCGCCGACGATGCCGTCGAATATGGAAAGAAGCTTGCCGATCATTGGTCGACCCCCGACACCGAGAGCACTGCAGGCGGATTGGCGGGCTGCTCCACGGCTCCTGGCTTAGCCTGCGCCAGAACAGAGACCTTCGGGCTTGGATGAGCCGAGAAGATCGCACCGACCTGATCACGGATGGATTGCACCGGCGATGAGGAGACCGCTGCGCCAGGTGCGCCCGCACGCGCATCAGAGCCGGGGACTGAGCCCCCTGATGCAGCTTGGCTATGCGCCGTCGCACCAGACACCTGGCTACGATAGGCTACGGACGTGATGCCCGTGGCGGACCGCGAACCCACCGCGATCCTACGGTGCTGGTGGCGCCCGACGCGCCGCGCTGCCTCAACCGCCGCCGCGCTAGGGGCCTGTGCGTCCGAGGCCGGCAAGGGCTGTATTACGGGCACGCTTTCCGGCGGCGCCGCATTATCCGGGAACGTTACTTCGGGCGATCCCGCAGCCAGACCCGCAAGCGTCGCGCCCTCCTCGGCTTCGGCGATGCCATTTCCGGAGGCCAAGGGGACGCCATTGGCATCGGTTGCCTTCATCGCCAGCGGATCGGCCGACAAAGCGCTTTGGGCTGCAATCCATTCTCCGCGCTCTACCACTGCGTGAACGGCGCTAGCTTCCCGATAAAGCCCAAGCCGATCAACATGCGCTGGAAAGACGATACGCAGCACCTTTTCAGTGCTGCGCATCGGACGCCCGCTGGCCGAAGCCGGGATGATGGACGGAGCCGCCTGCAAATCGGGATTGATCAGCCCGCTCGGGCTCGCCTCGGCGCCGCCGATCATCGCGAGCGCCTGGTCATCGATCTTCGATGTTGGCGCACATACGCCTGCCGGCGCACTACAGGCAAAGCTGCCTTTCACGTTGCCGCCCATCGTCGTGCATCCCGCCAGGCCTGCCGCCGCGATCGCCAGCGCCGCCGTTCCTTGCCAATGCTTCATGGCGAAATATTTCACGGCCTATCTCCCTTCAGCCAGGTCTCGAGAAACTCGCGCGGGCGGTAGCCTTCGATCATCGCCCCATCCCCGCGCACGATCACCGGCGTACCTGTAAAGCCGCGCGCCTTGGCGAACCGCTCATTGACATCGAGGCCGCTCGTATCGCACTTAGCGTCAGGCAGCGGCTCGCCGGCGTAAGCGGCCCTGACCGCCTGTTCCTTGTCCTTGGAGCAATAGACCCGGTTAGCGATGTCGCGCGAACCGAGCACCGAGATCGGTCGCTCGATCACGCGCACGTCCATCTGCTGCAGAGCGTTGACCAATGCCCGGCAATAGCTGCAGCGAAAGTCTGTGAAGATCGTCACCACCCTGGAGCCGTGGCCCCATGGAATCGCCCCTTCGCGCGGCAGACTTTCCAAAGACACCTTTTGGAGGCCGGGCTGCTCTTGCTGCGCCACCGGCTTGATCGGGTAGTCCTGGCTCTTCTCAGGCGACCCGTCATCGCCATGATGCTGCGCCGCCGCCGCGCCGCCAATCATGCGATCAGGATCGAGCTCGAGAAGGCGCGCCGCGGTCAGATCCTGCCGGGTCTGCATGTCATAGACGTGGCCGACCACCAGGTACCGCGCGCTACGATCGACGTAGAACAGGTTGCTACCCGCAGTGACTTCGCAGAGCGAACTCATCCGCGTACAATCGATCTTCGTCACTTCGGTCTTGGGGAGCCGGGTCTTGAGCGCCGCGAGGACCGCTCCGTCGGGCGTCTCCACTGCGGCATAGGTTGCCGTTGCGCCTCCGATCGCCAGGACGGCTCCGCCAAGCCACAGCTCGCGCTTGAGACCGCCACCTTCACGCAGGTTAAACGCCGGCCAGACCGTGATCGCTGCCGCAGCTGACGTGAGACTTGCCACCACCATGGCTGAAATTGACATTGGCTATTCCCTCAGTTGCGCACGTAGGCGCCGTCGAGAAAGACGATCTCGACGTCGATGCCGGTGGGCATCTCAATGACCGGCTGATATTGTTCAGCCCGCTCGATTAGATATTTGCTGACCGTATCGGCCGCTGTCGAAACGCCCTCGCCAAGACCGCCTTGCGCCAGGGCGCCGACGCCCAGCTGCTGGCGCTGGCCATTTACCGTCACGTTGGGACCGGTCAGCGCCGAGGTGGTGTTGGCGGCAAACCCCTTCCCGATGCCGCCTGCCAGCCCCGCCAGGAAGGCTTGCGTCACCAGCGACCCCTCGCGGCTCACCACTCGGCCGCGCACGCCCGACTTACCAGCAAAGGCGATGAAGCCCTTGACCTCGCTGACCGCATACCGCCCGCCCGGCTGCGCGCAGGTCATCTTCTGCAGCTTGACGTAGACCTTCTCGCTCGAGAGATCACCGCGCGCCGCGCCGTTAACCAGGCAGCCTTCAAGCTTCGTGGTCAGCACGCGGCCATTGTCCGCCACCGAACGAGCAGGCCCGGTGATGCGCAGCACCACGGGTAACGGATCCGTCTGCGAGCTCACACCTGCACTCGCGTCGACGCCAACGATGACCTTCGCCGTCGCAAAGCTGTTGGCCGGCAGGTAATCGGGCGAGTCAGAATAAACCGTCGTGCCGCGTTCCGCGCGCGTGCCGTTGCCCCCGCCCGTCGTCGTGAACGACACCGTCTTGACCTCGCGCGGCAGCGCAGCGGGCAGAACTGGCAGCGAACTCGCCGAGGCCGACTGATAGGTCGGCGCCGAGCCGGCCCCGTACATCGCATTGGGCCCGGTCCGCACCGGCGGATCGCTCCGCACAGAGGCAACCTGCGCTTTGAGACGTTCATTCTCGCTCTGGTACGCTGCCAACACGCGCTGACCATCGCTGGCCATTGCGGTGTTCTGGCCGCGAACCGCGTCGAGCTCTTTTTGCAATTGAGCCAGCTGCGCCTCTTGGCCGTCCACGGCTTTCAAGCGGTTATCGGTCGAATTAAACCGATTTTCAGAGAGCTGCATCCATTGCTGCTCGCTCAGATTGCGGTTGACCATATCGTTGGTGGACACCTGAACGGGCTTGTCATCGGTGGCGCCTGCGACCTTGAGCTTATGCTCACCCCCGAAGATCCAGTAG
>CAXTOI010000131.1:0-8774 GCA_964245645.1 uncultured Novosphingobium sp.
TGCGCTGCGATCGTACGTGGTGCGAGGATGTCGGCTCGGAGGATTCCAACGGGCGCACGCTGTGGACGCTGGGCCATACGGTCGAGCGCGCCGGCGATGCCGATCTGCGGCGCTGGGCGCTGCGCTGGTTCGATGAGGCCTTGCCCGGTTTCGAGAAAATCGATTCGCCGCGTGCGGTAGCCTTTGCCATGCTGGGCGCCTGCGCGGTGATCCGCGCCGGCGGCGATCATCCGCAAGCGACAAAGCTGCTCGATCGGGGTGGCCCCTTGCTCCATGGCCTGCTGAACAATGGCAGGCGCCCGGATTGGGCGTGGTTCGAGGCGGTGCTCGGCTATGACAACCCCCGCCTGTCGCAAGCGTTGATCGAAGCCGGCGCGCTGCGCAATCGGCCCGAGTGGGTCGAGGCCGGCCTGGAAAGCCTGCACTGGATCGCCGACCGCCAGACCGCACCCGGCGGATATTTCCGCCCGGTCGGCTCCGAGACTTTCGGTCATCCCTACAGCCAGCTGCCGTTCGATCAGCAGCCGCTGGAGGCGCAGGCCGCTACCGACGCTGCGGCCGCGGCCTATGCGGTGACCGGCGACGAGCGCTGGGTGACGCATGCCCTTGCCGCCTATCGCTGGTTTTTCGGGGCCAATGATCGGGGTGCGGTGCTGGTCGATCTACCCTCGGGGCGCTGCCGCGACGGGGTGACGCCACGTGGCTGCAATGAGAACTGCGGCGCGGAATCGATATTGGCATTCCACCTTGCGCATGGCAATTTGATGGCACTGCTCGGCAAGCACCGATACGCAGCAGCCCAAGGTGAATGAATTTGGCTTCTACCCTGACGTTGAAAATCAACCCACTGCAGATTCTCGACACCAGGCTTCACGCGGACCCGTCGCGGGTAGTGCTCAGACCTTTCGATCTCGGCTGGCAATCGAGCCACGCTGCTTCGGTCCGTGCGGAAAAGCTGATCGAGAATATCGCTGCCTTGTCGGAAAAGGAGGTGCGCAAGGAATACGATCACGTCCTCAAGGATTTCGGCGAACGTCATTGGCAGACCGAGCAGGTGTTCGATGCCCGCTACGCCACGCTGGAACACGTGTTCAATCTGTGGGGAAAGAAATATTCACGTGACCGCAAACGGCTGATCGGGGCGTTTTTCTGCCACGAATATACTTATGCCGCTGCCGCGCTGATGAACCCGTCGATCGTCCCGCATCCCGACCAATCGGGCATGATGGATGGGGCATGCCGGTTCGTGATGAGCCTGCGGGCGGTCGGCGAGGGACACATCAGCTCGATCGTGTTTCGCGAAGGGATAGCCAATCCCGACGGCTCCTTCGAACTGTGGCCGCAAAGCCATTTTGCCACCGCGGTTCAACTCGACAAGCCCGAACCGGTGTCGGGCAATCGTCCGGTCACGGTCTACAGCCATCCCGAAAGCAGCCTGTCGAACACCGTGATCTTTCCGATCACCGAGCAGCAGAGCAACGGGCTTGAAGACCTGCGCATGGTGCGCTTCGCCAACGACGACGGCAGCTATGAATGGGTCGGCACTTACACTGCCTATTCGGGCAGCTCGATCCGTTCGGAATTGATGCGCACCCAGGATTTCCGCAGCTTCGTGCTGGAGCCGATCTTCGGGCGAGCCGGGCGCAACAAGGGCATGGCGCTGTTTCCGCAGAAAATCGACGGGCAATATGTGATGGTCGGGCGGCAGGACGGCAAGAACCTGTACCTGCTGCGCTCGGACCGGCTGGACCGCTGGGACGACGACGGCGTTTTGCTGATGGAGCCGAAATATCCGTGGGAGTTCATCCAGATCGGCAATTGCGGCAGCCCGGTCCTGACCGATGCCGGCTGGCTGCTATTCACGCACGGGGTCGGCGCGATGCGCAAATATGCGCTGGGTTGCGCGTTGCTCGACGCCAAGGACCCTTCGAAACTGATCGGGCGGACGCGCGAGCCGGTGCTGACCGCCGAGGATGCCGATCGCTCGGGCTATGTGCCCAACGTCGTCTATACCTGCGGGGTGATGAAGGTGGGCGAGCATTTGCTCATCCCCTATGGCATCTCGGACAGTGCGGTTGGCTTTGCCACGACCCGAATCGATGATTTGCTCAACCTGATGGTGTGATCGCAAAGCGCGGCATACAGAACTCCCGCGACCCAGTCATACCTGCAGGCGTGGGCTTGCCTGCGAGACGATGGTGATTGTTCCGCTCTCCTGGATCGCCACGCGGCAATTTCCGGCCAGCAGGAACAACTTGGCCGGATGCACGTAATAGCATGATGTCCGCGCGCGGTGAAACGCGCTTTACATTAGTAACTTACAGGAGAGTTATCATGCTAGCAGGCGTCGCCATTATCTTTCTGGTGCTATGGGTGCTCGGCTTCCTGGTGTTCCATGTGACCGTGGGTTTCATCCATATCCTGCTGGTCATTGCCGTGGTCGCACTGGTCCTGCACTTTGTCAGGGGCCGTGGAACGTCGGTCTGATGTAAGCGCCTGACCGATGACGGGGAGCAGCGCGCCCCGTCATCGGGTTTCAACGTTGCGCGCTACCGGTCGGTAACGGCTGGCTGGTTCCAAAGAACAGCACCTGGCTGATTGCGGCGCGCACCGTTGCCTCCTGGAACGGCTTGGTAATCAGGTAAGTGGGTTCCGGCCGATCGCCCGTCAGCAGCTTTTCGGGGTAAGCGGTGATGAAGATCACCGGCACGTCCGCCAGCTTCAGCATCTGATCGACTGCATCGATGCCGGAGCTGCCATCGGCCAGTTGAATGTCGGCCAGCACAAGGGCGGGCCGGCGTTCGGCAAAGATCTTTTCGGCCTGGGCGCGTGTAGCCGCGGTCCCGATCACGGTATGCCCCAGGTCCGACACCAGATCTTCCAGTTGCATGGCAATCAGCGGCTCATCCTCGATGATCAGCACCTCGGTGGCGGATTCCCCATCGATCTGGGCAATCGCCTCGGCCAGCAAGCCGTCGATCTCGATCGCCGACCGGTCCAGGACTATGGCGGCTTCGGCGGTCGTGAAATCTTCCAGGGTGGTCAGCAGCAGCGCCTGGCGGCTGGCCGGCGTAATCCGCGCCAGCCGTTCCTGCGCGGCGCTTTCATGCGGCAAGTCCGGTTCGCGGTCAGGCGGCACGTCGATGCTCGATGCCGACCACACGCGGGTGAACACCGCATAAAGCGAAACCCGATCCTTGCTCACTTCGTCCAGCAGCGCCCGGTCCGCCAGCGCTGCTTCCAGCGTCGTGCGCACATAAGCATCGCCTGATGCCTGGTTGCCGGTCAATGCGCGGGCATAGCGACGCAGGTAAGGCAGATTATCGGCAATTTTTGCTGCAGCAGACATGGGAGCCTTTCGGATGATTGCATCGGCCATAGCGGTGTTTGGTGGAACAATCGAGGAATTGCATTTCGGGCCGTTAGAAACCGGTGCCGCTCACCACCGCATGTCAGGAAGCCCCGTCGCCGAGCATACGTCGCATCCGCCCTAACAGACCACGCTGCTTTTGCGCCTTGAGCAGAATGGCGTGGATATCGGCAGGATCGACCGGCTTGCCGATGACATGCCCCATGCGGGCAATGCGCGGCGGAACCGCCTCGGGCGATCCGGTCGCAAAGATGATCACCGGCGGCGATTCGCTGGTCTGCTGCGCCAGCTCCGCCAGCGCCCAGCCATCCTGCCGATCGGCCAGGTGTACGTCCAGCGTCAGCACCGTGGGCCGGAACTCAGCCAGGCGGATGATGGCCTCTCCCGTCGTGGCGCAAGTCTGCACCTCTTCCAGGCCCAGGTCGGTCAACATTCCCGCCATATCCATGGCCAGGATCGCATCGTCTTCCACCACCAGCGCCCGCCCGAAAATTCGCGGAAGATTCCTCATGAAATCCCTTAACAATGCCAAGTCAACGGGCCTGCGTAACTATACCACGCGGGCACCTGATGCACGATCCTTTAAACCGATAATGCCGATGCGCATCCATGCGGATCAAGATGCGACCCTCTCCAGCAAGCGCTGGCCGTCGCGGAGCACGAAAGCACCGGGTTTGCGCAGCGGCACCCGAAACACGCATTGCAGCCCATCAGCTTCGAAACTCAGCTTGATCGGTGAATTCAACTCACGGGCCAGGATCTTTTCGATCAACTCGCGCCCGAAGCCGCGCTTGGCGGGCTCGGTGACGGCCGGCCCGCCGGTTTCCTGCCAGTGCACCTCAGCAACGGCGTCGCTCAGCTTTTCCCAGCGAATGGAAATGCGACCCGAAAGCAGGCTCAACGCGCCATATTTGGCGGCATTGGTCGCCAGTTCATGCACCGCCAGTCCAAAAGTAAGCGCGTCGTTAGGCGCCAGCCGGATGTCCGGCCCCTCCAGGCTGACATGTTCCCCATTGGCGCCGAGATAAGGGGCCAGTTCGGCCAGGATGATCTGGCGCAGTTCGATGCTCGACCATTCGTTCGAGGTCAGCAGATCATGGGTAGCGGACAGCGCGCGAATGCGGCCGCTCAGGCTGTCGACATAGCTGTCGAGATCGGTCGCGCGGCGGCGGGTCAGGGTCACGATCGAAAGCACCGTAGCCAATGTGTTCTTCACCCGGTGATTGAGTTCGCGCGTCAGGGAATTGCGGATACCGGCTTCGCTGGCTTGCCACTCCAGCAGCATGCGCTCCTCGTTGATCCTTTGATAAGTCATGCGAATGAGCAGCGCCAGCAGCACCGCAACGATCAGCCCGGACAAGATGGTCAGCTGCGACAGCACCGACAAGCCGTCGGGGCGGTCGTCACTCACCACCAGTTGCCAGGGTCGGCCGGCGATGTTCACGGTCTTGGTCAACGCGCTGCGTGGATCGGCATACCTGCCTGACCGCAAAACCGCAGCTCCGCTGGCCGGACCAGCCGGAATCGATGCCATCAACCGGTCCGGCGCGACGTGGCCATCGTAAGCCGAGACCTGGATCCGTTCGCCGCCCGCCAGCTTGCCGGCCAAGCCCAGCAGTGCCGGCGCGCGAAACGGCATGTAGACAAATCCGCGCAGCGGGCCTTGTGCCGGGTGAGCGGCGGTGGCCGATACAGCGCGTCCGTAAACGGGCATGTAGATCAGGAATCCTGCCTGCGAGGCGCCCCCGTCCCGACGCCAGCTATCCTGGGCGAGTTTCACGCCGCCAGTCGCCACGGGGGCATTGCTTGCCGCCGCTTGATCCATGGCGGCGCGCCGGACCGGATCGGAGTACATGTCGAAGCCCAGCGCGGCGACATTGTCGCGATCGAGCGGGTCGATAAAGGCTACCGGAAAGGCATTGCGCCATTCGTTGCCCGGAAGACGGCGAATATGGAACGCGGGGCTGGTCTGGGCCTGCAGCGCCGCCTCGGCCCGGTGGAGATCGCCCGGCGGTATCCGCGGTGCCCAGCCTATACCCAGCGAGCCTTGGCGATAGGTGCGGAAATTCAGCTTGTCCTGCAATTGCTCGCATATTTGCTGGGTCAGCTTGCCTTGCGTGGCGAAAAGCGCGGCACTGGCGCGCAGATAGATTTCATGTTCGGAATCAAGCTGGCGCAAGGCCGCTGAGATGTCGGACGCATCCCGCTCCAGCGCGGCATGGCGGCGGTGCGTTTCGGCAGTCTCGATGCCGAACACACCCAACAGGGAAACCGCGCCGACAAGAATGAAGACTGCCATCTGCAACCTGTGCGGGGTCCGCACCAGCCAGCCGGGATAGGCGTCCCTTCTCGTTTGCGGCTGGTTCATCGGTTATCCATAATTGCTTTTCGAGCGCTGTCTCGGCGATGCGGCGAGGGTCGGTTAAATCTTGGGCACGACAACACAGTGGCCGATTGTTCATCGACGGCGATAATGATCTGCAAATTTGTTAGGGCTTCCCCTCTGCAGGGCTCGACAATGGAACGATCCGCAAATCCGGTAGTTCCATCTGGCATAAGAGTGATCGAGATGAGGCTGCGCTGGAATGCAGTCGGCGATGCGCGAGACTGGATATGATGCACAAGCATGATGGCTACAGAGCGACCGGCGGGATCGACGACGAGCAGGCACCCGGCTGGGCGCTAGGCCTGCGGGATTTATACCGAGGAGTGGCCGATGAGCCGCTTCCGGCCGGTTTTGGCGACTTGCTGGCTCGTATCGAGGCAGGCAGCCGTGCGATTCATCACATTGACGCTGAGTGCGCCTCGGGATGATCCGCGCTGGGGATTGTTGCTGACAAACAGCGAAGTCCAAATCATCCATGCCGCACGCCACGCCGCCTTGGCAATCGATCCCTGCAGCGCTAGCATCGCCACCATGCGGTCGGCGAAGGCCGTGCCGGCAAGCTGCGCAAGTAGAAGGGATGCGTTCTGAGCGAGGAACAACATCGCCCAGGCCGCCTCATCCGCAGCCGGCCCGATCGGCTGATATCCACCGGCATCGTGCTGCTCGGGATTGCGGTCATCATGGCCCTGCCGCTGTTGCTCACGGCCGGCAAGGTGTTTTTTCTGCCACTGGCATTGGCGCTGGTGCTGACCGTCACGCTCTCACCCCTGGCCGACGCTTTCGGCCGGCTCGGCCTGTACAATGCGCTGGCGTCGCTGCTCGCGATCCTGGTGTTTATCGGCATCATGGCCTTGTGCATCTTCCTGATCGTGCAACCGACGCTGGGAATGGTTGCGGAACTGCCGCGTCTGCTGGCATCGATCAATAGCCATCTCGACAAGTTGCAGCATGAATTCAGGATTTATCTCAAGATCGGTCGGCTCTTGTCGAACATGGCCGGGCCGGTCAATCAGCAGGTGGTAATCGCTACGCCATCCTTTTTCGAACAGGCCGCTTACGCGACGCCGCAAGTGATGTTCGAGATGGTGGTGACACTGCTGACGACTTTTCTGATGATCGAATCGCGTATCCGCATGCGCCGCCATCTGCTCCTCAAACGCTCCGATCTCGATGCCTCGCTGCGGGCATCGCGCACCCTGCGTGCAGTCCAGGCGCGACTGGGCACTTACCTCGGCACGGTGACGATCATCAACGCGCTGCTCGGGGTGCTCGTGGGTCTGGCCGCCTGGCTGTGCAAGCTGCAGTCGCCGGTGATGTGGGGCGGGCTGGCGGCGGTGCTGAACTACCTGCCCTATTTCGGGCCGTTCATCATGGCCGGGCTGCTGGGCGCGGTCGGGCTCGGAACGTCGGAGTCGCTGCTCAGCGGCGCTCTGCCGTTGCTATCGTATGTCACCCTGCATGCGCTGGAGTCGAACCTCATCACGCCATCGCTGCTCGGTCGCCGCTTCGCGGTCAGCCCGGTGGCGATATTGGTATCGATCAGCTTTTTCACCTGGGTATGGGGGGCGATCGGCGCGATACTGGCAACGCCGTTGCTGATCATGGTGCTCGCGCTCCTCGAACATCTCGGCTCGCCCAATTTGATCGGCTTTTTGTTCGGCGAAGATCTGTTCGCTTCACGAGAACCCGGAACGGCCGGCAATGCCGACGACCGCGTCCGTTCAGAGATGGTGCGTGCAGAGCGCCAACAGCAGGATGAGTGGAATCGGCACCCCGATAAACCATAGAAGAGCTGAACGCATCGAAACCTCCTGCCTGTTGAACTCTTGTTGCTGGTTGAGAAATGTTTCGCTGCGCCAACGGTTCCATATGCGCCGGGAACGGCATACAGCCCCGCAGCACCAGAGCGGTCAGGCCAGCGCGATCTCGGGGTGAGCAGCCTTGAGCACCTCGTCGAAATGGGCCTCCACCAGGTGACGGCATGGACAACTGGCCTGATCGAGACGCCGGCGATCGATGATCCTGATCCCGCCGCGCCGGGTGGCAATGATGCCATGCTCCTTCAACCGCCCGATCACCCGGCTGACATAGGTTCGGCCAACCCCTAACAATGTTCCAAACTGGTCCTGGGTCAGCGAGATATCGCCATTGCCGAGCCGGTCCATGGCGCCGCCGAGCCAGCTCGCGGCGCGCTGTTCGATCGAATGGGTGGCGTTACAGGCAATCGACTGCAGCAATTGCGCAACAAGGCAATCGGCATAACGCGCGAACAGATCGTTCATGTTCGGTGATTCGGCCTTCAGTTGCTGAAGTGCAGTCGCCGAAATGCAATAGAAGCTGCCGCCATGGGTAACCGTGATCCTGGAATAGGCTGGAAAATTGCCACGGCTGACGATCCCTTCGATCACGCCTTCATTGCCGACCATGGCCGCTTCGATCGCCGTCCCGTCGGCCATCAGCACCACATGTGCGGCCAGCGCCTGGTCTCTGGGAAAATAGACATAGCGCACCTGGTCGGCAGGTTCGTACAGGATATGGTCGTTGAGGAGCGACACCTCTTGCAGGTGGGGCGCCAGGCTGCGCCGGTCCGTCTCTCGCAAGGCGTTCAGTAACAGACTGCCCTGGATATCGTGGTAGGTCACATATCGTTCCTGAGGTCGAATGTGATGGCGCGCGTTAACTCAAGCGTAGAAACGGAAATGGACGCTGATCGATTTGGTTCCCTTCTGTTAACCCATCAGCAATCATATCTGCATTCATGCGATATCGGATTTCCCGGCCGTGTCATTTTCGCCCGATCCGGTATTAATAACCTCATCCAATCCACTCCTTGCGCGGACGATCAGCCTTTCTTCTCATCCCCCGACACGATAAGGCAGCCGCTCATGGCCGAACCCCACATGCGCCCCAGTCGGAACTAAGGAACCTCTGATCAAGTCGGAGCTTCACCAAGATAACACCCCCCGTCGGCCCGGGCTTGACCCGGGCTTGGGCTTCTTTCTTTGCTTGTCCGGTGCA
>CAXTOI010000132.1:0-8735 GCA_964245645.1 uncultured Novosphingobium sp.
GGCGGCGGCGGTCACCACGGCTAAAGTTATACCGAGTTGATGGTTGCGACCCACGGCTCCTTCCCCGTTCGGGGGCGGGATGGTATCCGCGCCAACGCCGAATTGCGGCCTATCGGCCACGCTCCCCCACCCCACCTCCCCGAACGGGGGGAGGTGCTTTTAGGACGTTGACCGGTCGGGCGGTGAGCTGCTGGCGAAGGCCCAGCGCAAGCTTTCGGCGATGCCGATCGTGGCGCCCCGCAGGAGCGGGGTGGCCAGGCCGGAGGAGGGAAGGCGGTGCATCCTGCGGGCCCAGGATGGGAGCAGGTCGACCGCCGCGCGCATGACCAGGCTTTGGACCGGCGCTATGAGCGACGACGGCGACGGTTGGTGGAGGACCTTGTCGGCCACCGCGCGGGTGCGCTGGTCGGCGAGCAGCGCGGGACGAAAGGTGGCGATGATCGCTTCGGCTTCGCTGCGCGTGGCCGGCACGGGATCGGCGCCCAGTGCCCGGGCGATCACGGCGAATTCCGTGAAGTAGCGGTCCTCGTCCGCGCGGCTCATGCCCGGCTCGCCATAGCGGATCCAGGCGTCGAGAAAGCTGACCGCCTCGGTGACATGGACCCAGGCCAATAGCTGCGGGTCGTTCGCGGCATAGCTGCGGCCGTCGGGCAACAGGCCCTGCACGCGTTTGTGGACTTCGCGCACCTGCGCGATCGCCTGTTCGGCGGCATCGCGGTCGCCGAAGGTGGTGACCGCGATGAAGCGTGCGGTACGCCGCAGCCGCCCGAGCATGTCGTTGCGGAAGTTGGAATGATCCCAGACGCCGGCCAGCACCGCGGGATGAAGCATCTGCAACAGTAGCGCGGCCACCCCGCCGACCATCATCGAGGTGACATCGCCATGGACGCGGCGGATCACCGCGCCTGGCGGATAAAGCCCCCGGGCGGAGCGGACGACCGGACTCTCGCCGCGCTCGCGGTCGTTGAAGACATCGCGTACCGCTGCCGCCAGCCCCGCCCTGATTGCCGCTGCGCCGGGCAGAACCATATGTTCGATAATCCCTGTGCCGGTATTCAGGCTGGTGCTGGCGCGGTATAGCCGTCGTCGGCGATTTGCGCCGGTTCGCCGCGCGAATAGGTGCCGATCAGCAGGCCCGCGGCGACCACCTGGCCAGCGATCGCTTCGACCAGCGCGGCGCGTCCCGGCTTGCCGTCGAAGGCGATCGGGGTGGCAAGCGCGAACAGCTGGAATACGTAATCGTGCCGGCCGTGCCCGGTCGGCGGGTCAGGCGGCAGCCAGCCGGCGCTCATGAAGCTGTTGCGGCCGATGCCCTCTGCTGCGTCCGGCGCGGAAATCGCCCCTTCGGCCAGGCGGTGATCGTCGGCGGCGATGTTCCAGACGATGGCGTGGACCAGTGGCTGGAGCGCGGGCGCGTCGGGGTCCTCGACGATCAGCGCGACCGCGGCAGCGGCAGTGGGCAACCGGCCCCAGACCAGCGGCGGCGAGATGCTCGGACCATCCGCGGTGAAACGCGGGGGCAGGCGATCGCCATTGGCAAAGGCCGGGCTCGACAGATCGATGGGCACCGCGGCGCCGGCGATGCCTTGCTGCGCGATGACCAGCTTGGCATGGCCGGCGCGAACATTCCGCAGAAGTCCGCCGAGCCACGCCGGGACATGTTCGAGCATAAGCCTATCCTTTGCGTTTCGTTTCCTTGCCGGCTGCCGCAGCAGTTCGGAATAATGTCGGAAACGCTGCCGGCCGCGAAAAGTGCCGGGCGGGTGATCGATTTCGGCCGATCGACCGGGCTGTGGTGTTCACCGGTCGGCGGCGCGGCAAAGCTGATCTGCTTGAAATTTCATGGACGGACACCAACTGTTCATGCAATCTTTTTGCAGTGCAGTAGAAAATCGCGATGGCGAGCGAGTTGCCGGACAATTTGGAGTCCGTGCGCAATGGTACCGACAAAGCGCCGGTTATATTTCATTAACCGCGCAGTTTTTCGGTGCATCGCTGTCGGTGCTTGTAAGGGCGCAACCGGCCGAGCGCAATTCACTCGCCTGTTGTGTAGGGCGTCACGTGATTCCGGATCAGCAGTCGATCAAGAACAGACTATTGGCCGGGCTGGCGGCGGGTGATTTTGCCGTGCTGGCGCCGCATCTGACCCTGGTCGATCTGGCGCGGGGCGAGATGCTGGTGTTTCCGGGGCAGGCAATTCAACATGCGTGGTTCCTGGAAGACGGCATCGCTTCGCTGATCACCAGTTCGCATGGCGGGCATGAGGTCGAGGCGGGGATCATCGGCGCGGAAGGCATGGTCGATGTGGCGACGGTGCTGGGTGCGGCCGAATCGCCGCTGCGCTGCGCCGTGCAAATTCCGGGGACGGCCTTTCGCATGCCTGCACACGCGCTGGCCGCCGCTTGTCTGGAGAGCCCGACCCTGCGGAGCATGCTCAATGGCTTTGCCTTCAGCATGGTCACCCAGATTGCCCAGACGGCGCTATCCAATGCATCGTTTTCGATCGAACAGCGGCTCGCGCGCTGGCTGCTGATGTGTTCGGATCGCCTGGACGGGGCCGGTATCGCGATCACCCATGAGTTCCTGGCGATCATGCTCAATGTGCGCCGCGCTGGGGTGACGCTGGCGATCCAGTCGTTGCAAAGCGCGGGCTTTGTCGCGTCGCGGCGGGCCTTGATCACGATCATCGATCGGCCGGGGCTCAAGAAATTCGCCAAGGATGCGTATATTCCATTACGGTAATGTGGGTTATACCGAATTTAAGGGGTTGTGACCTATGTTTCCCCCCGTTCAGGGAGGGTTGGGAAAGGGGTATCCACACCACGCCGACGCGCGGCCTATCGGCCTTGCTCCCCCAGCCCATCCCCGCCGGGGAGGGGAGAAAAAGATCGGACTGGCATGACCAATGACTGACGGCAGGACAACCGCCCCGGAGGACGGGCCCGATCCGGCGCAGGATCACGCGCTCAAGAAGCCGCGGCGGCCCGGCCTGCTGCAGATCATGGGACCGGGGCTGATCACCGGCGCTTCCGATGACGATCCCAGCGGCATCGCCACTTACTCGCAGGCCGGGGCGCAGTTCGGCTACGATCTCGGCTGGACCTTGCTGCTCGCCTTGCCGCTGATGTGCGCGATCCAGGAGATCAGCGCGCGGATCGGCCGGGTAACGGGGCGCGGGATCGCGGGCAATCTCAAGCGGTATTATTCCGGCTGGATCGTCTATGCGCTGGTGTGCCTGCTGGTCGCGGCCAACACGATCAATCTCGGGGCGGACCTGGGCGCGATGGCGGCGGCGGCGCAATTGCTGATCGGCGGGCCATCGCTGGTCTATGTTGGCGGGTTCGGCGTGGCGATCGTGCTGCTGGAGATATTCGTCCGCTACGAACGCTATGTGACGACGCTTAAATGGCTGACGCTGACGCTGTTTGCTTATGCTGGGGTCGCGGCGGTCGTCCATGTGCCATGGGCGAAAGTGGGGTATCACCTCGTCGTTCCCGATATTTCGTTCAATTCGAATTATCTGACGGTCGTCGTGGCGATCCTGGGGACGACGATCAGCCCCTATCTGTTCTTCTGGCAGGCCGAGGAGGAAGTCGAGGATATCAAGGGGACCAGGGGGGCGCGGCCGCTGGAGCGCGATCCCGCGGCTGCGCCGGCGGAGTTCGAACGCATCCGCGTCGATACCTATATCGGCATGTTCTTTTCCAATGCGGTGGCGCTGTTCATCGTGATCACCGCCGCGGCGACGCTGCATGCCCATGGCGTGACCAATATCCAGACCTCGGCGCAGGCGGCAGAGGCGTTGCGGCCGATCGCCGGACCCTTCGTGTTCCTGATCTTCGGGCTGGGGATCATCGGCACCGGGATGCTCGCGGTGCCGGTGCTGGCGGGCGCGTCTGCCTATGCCACCGGCGAGGCGTTCGGCTGGCATGTCGGTCTCGCGCGCAAGCCTTCCCGCGCCAAGGCGTTTTATGCGACGATCGCGGTGGCGACGCTGGTGGGCGGGGCGCTGAATTTCACCTCGCTCGATCCGGTCAAGGCGCTGTTCTGGAGCGCGGTGATCAACGGCGTGGTCGCGGTGCCGGTGATGGTAATGATGATGCTGCTGGGCAGCCGCAAGGATGCGATGGGGCAGTTTACGCTGACGCCGGGAATCAGGCTGGTCGGCTGGCTGGCGACGGCGGCGATGGCGGTCGCGGCCGCCGGGATGTTCGCGACGATGGGAACGGCTTGAACGGTTCTGCGTAGAGGTCCCCTGCAGGCGATGCGGCACGAGAGGACTTTGCAGTGGTAGCGATAGCAGGGTGGATCGCGCCGATGGCGACGATCATTGCGGCGATGATGACCGCAGCCAATCTGGGCGCGCGCATCACCGGCTGGGGCTTTGTGGTGTTCTTGCTTGGCTCGGTATGCTGGTCGATTGTCGGGATCGGCAGCGGGCAGGCCAATCTGATCGCCAGCAACGGCTTTCTGACGCTGGTCAATATCATCGGCATCTGGCGGTGGCTGGGACGCCAGCGGAGCTATGAGGATGGCGGCAAGTCGGCCAAACAGGCGAGCCGGCATGTGGCTGCGCCGACACTGTTCACCGCGACCGGCGTAGCCGGGATGCCGGTCGCGGATCGTGCGGGCAGCAAGCTGGGCAAGGCGGTCGAGGCGCTGATCGAATGCGGCACAGGCGAGGTGAGCTATGTCGTCGTGGCGACGCGCGACGGCGGGATGCACGAGCGTTTGCGGGCGGTGCCGCGCGATCGGATCGCCTTTCGCTGCGATGGCCTGCGGGTGAAGATGACGCCGTCGGCCTTCGCGGCCTTGCCGGTGCTGCCGGAGGGCGACTGGCCGGCTGAGGCCGAAGCTGCGTGAGGAGGTGGGTTGTTTGCGTTTCGGCGAGGACTGGGAGGAGCGGGCTGGTACTGACTCGACGTCAGTTGCAAACACTCTAACGGGGAGGGAGTCTTGGGTCGCAGCCCTTGAAGTGCGGGATAATCATCCCAACGGCCTTGCCTATGAAAAAGGCGGAGCGAGCGGCCCCGCCTTTCGTCATATCGCGAAGCCAGATCAGCGCGAGTAGAACTCGACCACCAGATTGGGCTCCATCTTTACCGGATAAGGCACTTCATCCAGCGTCGGCACGCGCGTGTAAGTCACCTTGTCGGTTCCATCGGGAGCAACGTAATCGGGCACTTCCCGCTCGGGCAGGCCCTGCGCTTCGGCAATCAGCGCCATATCTCGGGCCTTCGTGCCCAGGCTGATGATGTCGCCCGGCTTCACGCGCCGGCTGGCGATGTTGCAGCGCACGCCGTTGACCAGGATATGGCCATGCGAAACGATCTGGCGCGCCGAGAAGATGGTCGGGGCGAACTTGGCGCGGTAGACCACCATGTCCAGCCGCTGCTCCAGCAGGCCAATCAGGTTCTGCCCGGTATCGCCCTTCAGGCGGCTGGCTTCCTGATAAGTGCTCTTGAACTGCTTCTCGGTAACGTCGCCGTAATAGCCCTTCAGCTTCTGCTTGGCGCGAAGCTGGATGCCGTAATCCGACACCTTGCTCTTGCGGCGCTGGCCGTGCTGGCCGGGGCCATAGCTGCGGCGATTGACCGAGCTCTTGGGCCGGCCCCAGATATTCTCGCCCATGCGGCGATCGAGTTTATGCTTGGATTCCTTACGCTTCGACATGCATTGTCCTATTCGCTTGCACAGGCTGAATACCCGTGCTTCCAGCCCGGAATCGCACCATCATACCTGCTTGCATGACGCGGCCGCCGCTTCACCGGAGTGCGGAGCCAATCGGGCTGTCTCCGGAAACGCCAAGCGCCCGGACCCATGTGGAGCGGGCCCCTTGGCGGCGCTTGGGGGCAAAGTCAAGGCAAAGGTCCCGGGGGCGTCGCCCGGGTCAAGCCCGGGCGACGATACAATTATGCCAGTGCCTGTGGGCATCGCCCTTGAGAGACGCGTGGCGCTCGCCAAGGGGGTGGGCAATGTTTCGCTACTTCGCCTGAGCAACCAGCCCCGCATCGATCTCCTTGGCCCGCTTGAACGCATCACGTTCCCGCAATGGCGCCAGATAATCGGTAATCGCCGCAGTCGGCTCGAGCAGCTTGAAATTGATCATGAAATCCAGCACCGCCCCCACATAGATATCCGCCGCGCTGAGCCGGTCGCCGGCAATGAACGCCTTGCCGCTGACCGCCGCCTCGACCGCAGCGATCGCCAGATCGAACGACCCATATCCGAGCATCATCCGCCGCTCCGGAGGCGCCTCCCACTTCATCGCCTTGTTCGTAAACGCCGCTTCGAGCGGCCCGGCGGCAAAGAACAACCAACGGTAGTAATCCGCCCGCTCCGCCACCGCCGGGGCCAGCCCAGCCTCAGGAAATGCATCGGCTAGATAGGCACAGATCGCCGCCACTTCGGTCACCACCGCATCGCCATGCTTGATCGCAGGCACTTTCCCCATCGGGTTGATACGCAGATACTCCGGATCTTTCATGGTCGTGCCGAAGCCCAGCACCACCGTTTCATACGGCGCGCCCACTTCCTCCAGCATCCATCGCGCCATCTGCCCGCGCGACCGCGGATTGGTATAGAAGGTAAGGGAGTCGGTCATGTAACCTCCTGAGAGCACCGTGATACCCGCGTGTATCCGTCCTAGAATCTTTCCGACTGCCGTCGAGTCGGCGGCCGGGCGGGGGGGCGGACTGGCACCGTCTTGCTCGCAAAGACTCTAGCCGGACGAACTTCGCCGATCAACCTTGCGCATCAACGCCGACAACACTCCACGCATCGCCCGCACCTCGAGATGGTTCCACCCTGGCTTCGTCAGCATCGTCCGCAAGGTCAAGCGCGTCGCCTCGGCCCGGCTGTGCGGAAAGAAATACTCGCGCGGCTCCAGCAGCGCCTCGAAATGCCCGATCAAGCCTTCGAGCTCCTCCTGCGGGGCAGGGGCCAACAGGGGTTCGGCGGACGGCTGCACCAGCCGCTGCGGCGCCACCGCACCCGCCAGCTTCGACCATTCATAAGCGCACAGCACCACCGCCTGCGCCAGATTCAGCGAAGCAAACTGCGGATTGATCGGCACGGTAATGATCGTCCGCGCCAGCGCAACATCCTCGGTCTCCAGCCCCGAGCGCTCCGGCCCGAACACGATCGCCGCTCGCCCCGCGGTGGTATGGATCGCCCGCGCCGCTTCTTCGGGCGTCAGCACCGGCTTGGTCACGCCGCGCCGCCGCACCGTCGTTGCATGCACATGCGCGCAATCGGCCACCGCCTCGGCCAGCGATCCATGCACGGTCGCGCGCTCCAGGACGATGTCGGCGCCCGCCGCCGAAGGCCCGGCAGCCGGGTTGGGCCAGCCATCGCGGGGTGCCACCAGCCGCAGTTCGGTCAGCCCGAAATTCAGCATCGCGCGCGCCGCCTTGCCGATGTTTTCGCCCAGTTGCGGGCGCACGAGGACGATGACCGGGCTCTTACCTCCTCCCCCGTTCGGGGGAGGCTGGGCGGGGGTTTTCGACGCCAGCGTCGACGCGCTGCTTGGCAGCGCTCCCGCGCCCCCAACCCCTTCCCGCTGGGGACGGGAGTCTTCCGGCTCACCCGTCACTGCTGCCCACATCGCGCACGGTGCTGGCAAATTCCTCGAAGTCGCGCGCTTCGCTGAAGTCGCGATAGACGCTGGCGAAGCGAATATAGGCCACGCTGTCGAGATGTCGCAGCCCGTCCATCACCATTTCGCCGATCGTCGCCGAAGCCACCTCGCTTTCGCCCAGCGTCTCGATCTGGCGCTGGATGCTCGACACCAGCTGATCCAGCCGCTCCTGCCCCAGCCCGCGCTTCCGCGTAGCCAGCGCCACCGACTGCTCGATCTTCGCGCGGTCGAACGGCTCGCTGCGCGGCTCGCCGCGATCGCCGTTGTTCTTCACCACGATGATATCGCGCAATTGCACCCGCTCGAAGGTGGTGAAGCGCGCCCCGCAGCCCTCGCACTGCCGCCGCCGCCGGATCGCGGTATTATCCTCGGTCGGCCGCGAGTCCTTTACCTGGCTGTCGTCATGGGCGCAGAATGGGCAACGCAAGCTCTGTTATCCTCCAAAGCCGGGGCCGGAGTAGATCGGAAACCGCGCGCACAAGTCCTCGACCCGGCCCCGCACCGAAGCCTCGATCTGCGCATCCCCGGCCTCGCCATTCTTGCGCAGCCCCTCGACCACTTCGGCGATCCACTGCCCGATCAGGCGGAATTCCTCGACGCCAAAGCCGCGCGTCGTCCCCGCCGGCGTGCCCAGCCGAATACCCGAGGTCAGCATCGCCTTTTCGGTATCGAATGGAATGTTGTTCTTGTTGCAGGTGATCCCGGCTCGATCCAGTGCCTGCTCGGCATGCCGCCCCTTGGCCTGCTTGGGCCGCAGATCGACCAGCATCAGATGATTGTCGGTCCCGCCTGAAACGATATCCAGCCCCTGCTCCTGCAGGCTTTTGGCCAGCACCTTGGCATTCTCGGCCACTGCGCGCGCATACGCCTTGAACTCGGGCGTCATCGCCTCGGCAAAGGCCACCGCCTTGCCCGCGATCACATGCATCAGCGGGCCGCCCTGCAGCCCGGGGAACACCGCGCTGTTGATCTTCTTGATGATCGCTTCGTCATTGGTCAGCACGATCCCCGACCGCGGCCCGCGCAGCGATTTATGCGTCGTGCTGGTCACGACATGCGCATGCGGGATGGGCGAGGGGTGCACACCGCCCGCCAC
>CAXTOI010000133.1:0-1314 GCA_964245645.1 uncultured Novosphingobium sp.
CTTCGCGAAAACCCGGATACGGTCATTCTGCGGCTGACCGACGGCCAGATCATCCAGGACCAACCCAAGTTCAGCCCGCGCGTGCTGGGTTTTTCGCAGCATGATCTGCCGATCGACTTGCCCGCGATTGAAAAATTCCGCCAGCGCGGTGGGCTGGAGCGCGAATATTTTCTGCCCGAATTGCTGCGTATCGGCTGGAGCAAGACCTCGTCCGCAAAGGATCGCGCGATCGTGCGCGCCAGCCTGAATTACCGCTTGGCCGAAGTGGTGATGATCCTGCTGCTGCCCTTGCTGGCCGTCGCACTGGCAGTCCCGCCCAAGCGATCGAATTCCGGGCTTGGCCTCTTCGTGTCGATCGTGATGGTGGTGGCTTATCACAAGGTCAACGATTACGGCCAGTCGGTGGCAGAGCTTGGCCGGGTCGATCCCGCGCTCGCGCTGTGGGGGCCGTTTGCGATCTTTGCCGCGCTGATCGGCTGGATGTATTGGCGCATCGCCTATGTGCCGGGCGGCCAGCCGATTGGGGCACTGGAAACCTTTGCCGCCAATCTCGGCAAATGGCTGCGCGTAGGCCTGCGCCGCTTCGGCCCCGCTCGCTTGAGCCTAAGCAACTGATCCATGCAACTGGAGTTCTTCCCATCGCGCACGCTGGCGGTTTACCTGGCACGGCTGTTCATTACCCGTATCGTGTCGGTGCTGATCATGCTGGTCATGGTCCTGCAACTGCTCGACCTGTTAGGCGAAAGCGGCAGAATCCTGAGTTACCCCGGCAATGGTCAGGCGCAATTGTGGAGCTATGTGCTGCTGCGTGCGCCTCAACTGATTGCGCGCTTTCTGCCCTATTCCGTGCTGCTGGCCACGCTGCTCACCTTCTGGCCGCTCAACCAGAACAGCGAAGTGATCGCCATGCGCGCCGCCGGTTTGTCGGCGCACCAGATCCTGGCGCCGATGCTGATCACCGCGCTGCTGGTATCGGCGTTCAATTTCGGCTTCAACGAACGCTTCGTCACGCGGGCCAGCGCTACGCTCAAGACCTGGCAGTCCACTCAATATGGCGCGATGCCGTCGGGTGAAGGGCAGCGTGGCGATGTCTATCTTGGTGACGGCGCCGATATCCTGGCGGCCGACAACGTCACGGGCAGTGGTCCGGCGATGCAGATGGCCGGGGTAACCTGGTATCGCCGCGACACGCATGGCCTGATCATCGAACAAATCCGCAGCTCGCACGCCAGCTATGTCCGTGCCGGCCCGGCAAACCAGAGCGGCGGCTGGCGGCTGGATGCCCCGCGCCGTTTCGATGCGCAAACCCTGGTT
>CAXTOI010000133.1:1324-6194 GCA_964245645.1 uncultured Novosphingobium sp.
GCCCCATCGCCCCGCTGATCGTGGCGCACGGGGTGACTCCTGCGCAAGTGGAGATCAGCACGGTTGATGCCGATGGCGAAAACCTGTTCGAGCTGGGCCATTCCATCGACACGCTGCGCGCCAATGGCCGCCGCGTCGCGGAGCTGGACGGCAAATGGTGGCATAAGCTGTCGGGGCCACTGTCGGCGCTGCTGATGCCGTTGCTGGGCGCCGTGGCAGCATTCGGGTTGGCCCGATCGGGCCAATTGCTGATCCGCGCAGTAATCGGCATGGCGCTGGGCTTCACCTATTTCGTGATCGACAATGCTGCACTGGCTTTAGGCAATTTTGGCGGTTACCCCCCACTGATCGCCGCGTGGGCGCCGTTTCTGCTGTTTCTGCTCGTCGGCGAAATGGTGCTGATCCGCACCGAGGAATGAAACCAACCGCTGCCCCAATCCCGCCGCAAACTGGCGCTAGGGCTGTCGCCAATATGGCCCTTGGCCTGCGGCACTGCTGAGCTGTTGTCGCCATCGCAGGATTTGACCCGTGACCCAGTTGCAAATATCTCCATCTGTCGCTGACGAGAGCAAGCTCTCCTTCTGGAACCGGTCGCATTACCTCGACCGGATGACGCTCGGCCAGTTGGTTTCGGCCTATTTTCAGCATTACACGATCGTGGTCTATATGGGGTTGGCTGCGGCGGGCATCATCGGCTGGGCGGTGGTACCCGCGTCGCTGCTGCAAACTGCGGGCGCAGTGCTGGCGGCGCTGCTGATCTATCCGCTGGTTTGGCACCTGCTCCACCAATATGTGCTGCACGGTCGATGGATGTGGCGGATCAAGCCGCTGGCATCGACGTGGAAGCGCATCCACTACGATCACCACCAGGATCCCAACCATCTGGAAGTCCTGTTCGGGGCGCTGCACACCACCTTGCCGACGATCGCGCTGGCGACGGTGCCGGTCGGCTGGCTGATCGGCGGGGCGGGAGGCGCCTGCGCCGCTTTTGCGACCGGGATCCTTACCACCGCCTATTATGAATTCATGCATTGCATCCAGCATCTGTCGTTCAAGCCCAAGTGGAAGTGGGTACAGTTCCAGAAACAGCGCCATAATGAGCATCATTATTTTGACGAGGACGGCAATTTCGGCATCACCAATTATGCCTTTGACCGCATGCTGGGTACTTATTACGAGAAAAAAGACCGGCCGCGCCGCAGCGAGACCGTGTTCAATCTGGGCTATTCCGAAGAGGTTGCCGTGCATTATCCGTGGGTAAAGGATTTGTCGGGCGGTATCGCCAGCGGCCATCCCCGCCGCCGCGCCTTGCCGCAAAAAGCGGCCCCTACGGATGATTCTGCCGAATAAACGCTGACGACGCGCGCGGCTTTGGAGGGCTCCCGAATGGTTCAATTTACCGTCACCCCGGTGGCCAGCAAAGCCGAGCGCGGCGAATTCGTCGATTTTGTATACGTCAGCAACGCCAATGATCCCAACTTCGTCCCGCAACTGCGCGCCGAAGAGCTGGAAAAATACACTCCCGGCGGCAACCCCTATTTCGAGCACGCGCGCTGTCAGCTGTATGTCGCGCGAAACGATACCGGCAAGGTGGTCGGCCGCATCGCCGCACATATCGACGAACTCGCCATCGCCCAGCCCGCCGCGCAGGGCATGGGCCCCGGCTGCGGCTACTGGGGCGCAATGGAAGCCGACGATGAAGCGATAGCCGATGCCCTGATCGCCACTGCCGAACAATGGCTGCGTGGCGAAGGCATGACCCGGGCGATGGCACCGATGACATTGTCGGTGTGGGAAGAACCCGGGCTGCTGGTAAAGGGTCACGACCATCCGCCAATGGTGATGATGGGCCACCATTCGCCCAAGTACCAGCCGTGGATCGAGCAACGCGGCTACGCCCCGGTCAAGACGCTGTACACCTATGATCTCGACATCACGAAGCCCTTCCCGCCGCTGATCCAGCGCATCGTCGCCTCAGGCGAACGCAACAGCCGGATCAAGGTTCGCGGCACCGATCTCAAGAAGTTCGATCAGGAAGCGGCGATCATTCTCGACATCCTCAATGATGCGTGGAGTGATAACTGGGGTTTCGTGCCGATCACCGACAGCGAAGTTGCATATACAGCCAGGAAGCTGAAGCCGCTGGTCAAGTCGGACCTCGTGCGGATCGCCGAACTCGATGGTGTGCCGGTCGCTTTCATGATGACCTTGCCCGATCTCAACCAAGTGCAGAAGCGCGCCTGCGGCAAAAACGGCAAACCATCGCTGCTGGGCTGGATCAAGCTTGGCTTGTGGCTGTTCCGCACCAAGCCTGCCGACGTGCGCGTGCCCCTTATGGGTGTGCGCAAGAACCTCCAGGCCTCACGTATGGCCAGCCAGCTCGCCTTCATGATGATCGAGTACATCCGCCGCGCCACGGTGAGCAATTACGGTGGCAAACGCGCGGAGATCGGCTGGGTGCTCGAAGACAATCAGGGAATGAACTCGATCGCCCGCGAGATCCACAGCAAGGTCAACAAGGAATACGTGATTTACGACAAGCATTTGTAGAGGTCACCAGGGTCGAACCCGTTGGCGTGTCAGGATGAGGGGGCGCCCGGAACCGCCCGGCGCGTGCCCGTGAAGTCGTAAGCCACAACATGCGCCTGTCTCAACGCTGGCCGTTCGCCGTTCGGTCCAGCACATCGACCAGCATTGCGGCCAGCGATTCCTCCGCCCGCATCCGCAACGCGGCATCCTTGGTCGCCAGATCATGCCTGATCCAGTCGGGCAGCCGCGCGACGGCCTTGGCAAGTGCGTCTTTGCTTGTCTGCTCCATGCCGATGCTATGCCGGGTTGGCGCGCTGTCGGCAATTGCCTTCATCGGCAGCTGCAGCCAAGCGAACTTGCGGCAAGACGCGACCTGCAACCGGAGCCGCAAAGGCAGACCAATTCCCCGCGTTCGGCTGACGCTAATTCCGTTTCATCAAGCCCGATCCGCGCGACAATGAAGGCGGTGCGCAGATCGGCGCCACCGTGCCCAAATTTAGCCACTCTCCCGTCACGCCGTTGCGAACCGGACGGGCGCAATGGCCCGAAGGCCGATGCACCCAATCCCTGTGTCGGGATCAGGCTAGCGACCATGACCCCTGGATCGACCCGGACCAGCCCGTTGCCCTGCGTCAGCCTGGCAAGGGCCTCTCCGTCAGCGGTGCCGATCTCCACGGTTTCCCGCCCGGTGAACAGTTGCGCGCCGCTTTCAGCGTGAAACTTAGCCGCTTATCGGCGGCAATTTCGTCCGCATCGTCAAGGATGACGACCAGCTTCGCTGCCGGATCGACCGCACCGGTTCCGAGCTGTGCGCCATGATCCGGGCGGATGGCAAGGGCGCCTTGTCGGGTAGCATGACGCTGAGTTCGGCAGGGGTGTTACCTCTGGGCCGGCGATCGAGAGGGTAACCGGCTCATGCTCTGTCGGCAACATCCGGGCCGAACACGGGCAGCGTGAGAGCGACGGTCCGTGTGTCAACGGTCTTCCAGATCGCCGGCTGCGTGCTGCCATGGGCAGTGGTGGCCGTCACCGCCGAAACGCAGGCGGCAGGGGCGCCGGACTGCGACCGGCAACGCCGCATCCGGCACGCCGAGACAAGGGGCTGGCGCGCTGGACGACACTGCGAGAACAGGCAAATGCGCTGCGCCGACTTCCGGCAGCGCGGCCATAAGAACCGACTTGGGGTTGGCAAACGAGGGCGGCGTGTTCAGCACCAGCGCCATTTCGTCGCCGCGCGGCACGTCCAGCGCCGGAATATACTGGTATGGGCAGTGTGCATCGCGCTGAAGATGCCGAAGATCTCGCGCACCGCGCTGACATAGGGACTGTAAGAGGGCAGGCCGCCGGCCGGGCTAGCGCTGAGGGTAAGCGCCAGATCGCCCGCCGCTGCCGACAACAGACTGTTGCCCAAGGCGCCGTCATTGCCCAAGCCGCCTGCCTGCTTGGCATCAAGCAGGCAGGCGGCCTGGAGTTCGGGCTGGCGCTGCAGGCATTCGTCGTTGAAAAAAGGCCGCTATATTAGTGACTGTCGCGCGGTAGACCGCGATCCGCGATACGCTGATAGGCCTCGGCGCCCTCAAGGATCGCACCGCGATCAAGCTGGCCGACCAGCCCGCGCTGGATTTCCTGCCACGGCGTCTGCGAAGCGGGATAGGCGTAGCCGCCCTGCGCATCGAGTATGCGCCGGCGCTCGGCAAGCTCGGCATCGTCGATCAGCACGTTCACGGTACCGCGTAGCAGGTCGATACGGACCCGATCGCCGGTATGCAACAGCGCCAAGCCTCCGCCCGCGGCCGCCTCGGGCGAAGCGTTCAGGATAGAGGGCGATCCGCTGGTGCCTGACTGCCGGCCATCGCCGATACAGGGCAGCGCGTGGACGCCCGCGAGGATGAGGTAGTCAGGAGCGCGCATGTTTACGACTTCTGCCGCCCCCGGATAGCCGATCGGGCCGGCGCCGCGCATGAACAGCAGGGTCTCCGGCGTGATCCCGCTGGCGGGATCGTCGATCCGGGCATGGTAGTCCTCTGGACCGTCAAACACCACCGCCGGCCCTTCGAAAGCTTCGGGATCGTCAAGGTTGGAGAGATACCGCTTGCGGAACTCAGGGCCAATCACGCTGGTCTTCATCACCGCAGCATCGAAAAGATTGCCTCGCAAAACCACAAAGCCTGCGTCGTGCATGAGCGGTCGATCGAACGGACGGATCACGTTGGTATCATCGATTATGGCTCCGCGGCAATTATCGGCAAGACTGCAACCGGTTACGGTCATCGCGTCACCATCAATCAGCCGCTGTTCCAGCAACTGCGCAACCACTGCTGGCACGCCGCCGGCGCGATAG
>CAXTOI010000133.1:6204-8695 GCA_964245645.1 uncultured Novosphingobium sp.
CCTTGTGGCCGTGCGCCTGCCAGTCGTCGAGACTCAATTCGGCACCTGCATGACGTGCGATTGCGGCGAGATGGATCGGCGCGTTGGTCGATCCGCCGATCGCCGAATTGACGACGATCGCGTTGAGGAACGCCGCGCGCGTCAAGATGTCGGACGGCTTGAGATCCTCATGGACCATTTCGACAATGCGCTTTCCGGTGCGATATGCCATCTCCTGCCGATCGCGGTACGGCGCAGGGATCGCCGCCGAGCCTGGCAATTGCATCCCCAACGCCTCGGCGAGGCTGTTCATCGTCGTGGCGGTTCCCATCGTGTTGCAGTAGCCGGTTGATGGCGCCGACGAAGCCACGAGCTTTACAAAGCCTGCATTGTCGATCTTGCCCGCAGCAAGCATTTCGCGCGCCTTCCACACGATCGTGCCTGAGCCAGTGCGTTTTCCCTGATGCCAGCCATTGAGCATCGGGCCTACCGAAAGCGCGATCGCCGGGATATTGACAGTGGCCGCGGCCATGAGGCAGGCCGGAGTGGTTTTGTCACATCCTATCGTCAGGACTACGCCATCGAGCGGATAGCCATACAGTGTTTCGACCAGTCCCAAGTAAGCCAGGTTGCGGTCAAGTCCCGCGGTCGGCCGCTTACCGGTCTCCTGGATGGGATGGACAGGAAACTCGATTGCGATGCCCCCTGCCTCGCGGATCCCGTCTCGCAAACGCTCTGCAAGCACGAGGTGATGGCGGTTGCAGGGACTGAGGTCAGAGCCGGTCTGCGCGATGCCGATGATCGGTCGCCCCGACTGAAGCTCCTCCTGGCTGAGGCCATAATTCAGATAACGCTCGATATAAAGCGCGGTCATGTCAACATTGGCAGGATTGTCGAACCATGCTCGCGAGCGAAGCGGGCGCCCTGGCATCATTGTACCTCCATTCAGGAATATAGCGCCCAATGCAGTTGCCGATTTATCATATCGATCATATCAAAATTCCAGCAGGCACGGAGAGTTAAATGTCGGGAATGCGCATTGCGATCATTGGCGTGGGCAGATCGCCATCGACCAGCACGTTCAGACGATCTGCGCCGATCCCACCTTCGATCTGGCAGCGACAATCGATCTCGCCGGCGGGATCGCAGGCGTCGCCAATTACCCCGACCTCGCCGCCATGATCGCCGCTGATCGCCAAATTGGCGTCGCGGATCGTGGCTGACGCGCTGCTCATCGCGGCGGCCACCTGGGTTGCCGCCTTCCATGCCGACGCTCACCACCAGGTCGCATAAAGCGCAATCAGGACGAGGATCACCGACAACGCGCCGATGTTGAACCCAGTCTTCGTCGCGTAACTGACATCGGCGGTTTCGATCGTGTCGGTGTCCCGGCGCGCAGGCGTTGCCAGCGAAATCAGGATCGCAAGCAGGAGCGCGATGAGGAACACCGCGCCCATCCGGTTCATGAAAGGTACCGAAGCCCAGACCGATTTAAACAGCCAGGAAAGAACGACTGACGATATCGCCGCGGCTAGCGCGCCAGCCTCGTTAGCGCGCTTCCAGAACAAGCCGAGGAGGAAGATCACCGTGATCCCGGGCGTGAAGAAACCGGTGAACTCCTGGATGAACTGAAATGCCTGATCGGACGCCCCGACCAGCGGCCGTGCCGTCACAATCGCGATGATGATTGCGACGACGGCCGCTATCCGGCCAACCAAAACCAGGTGATGCTCGCGGAACGCGCGATCGCTGCCGTCCTCGACCCCGCTTGGCATCCGTTTGAACTTGGCATAGACATCCAGTGTGAAGATCGTTGCGATCGAATTGATCTTGGACGCGGTCGATGCGATGATCGCCGCCACGAGCGCCGCGAACACCAGCCCAAGCAAGCCGCTGGGCAGCAGCCGCATCATCGTGGGATACGCCTCGTCGGGCTTGGCCAGGCCCGGTGCAAGCAACACTGCGGCGATACCGGGCAGCACGATAATGATCGGCATGATGAGCTTGAGCCCCGCCGCGAAGAGGATGCCCGTTTGCGCCTCGCCGATCGACTTGGCGGCGAGCGCACGCTGGATGATGTATTGGTTGAAGCCCCAGTAGCTGAGATTGGCTATCCACATTCCGCCGATCAGCACCGATAGGCCGGGCAAATCCATGTAATGTGGATCGCCCTGTTTGAGGATCATGTGGAAATGATCGGGAATCGCTTTCGTAAGTCGATGCCAACCGCCCAGCATCCCGGCCTCTCCGCCAAGCTTGCCGAGCGTCAGCGCGGCAATCACTAAGCCGCCCAGTATCAGCAGTGTCACTTGCACGATGTCCGTCAGCGCCACCGCCTTCAGGCCGCCGCGAATTTGGTAAAGCAGCGCGAATGCGCCAAGAGCCACCAGTGCAAAGTTCTGCTCGATGCCGGCAACCTTGATAACGGCGATCGAACCCAGCCAGATGATCGATGTGAGGTTCACGAACACGTAGAGCGCGAGCCAGAACACCGCCATCACCATTCGAATAG
>CAXTOI010000134.1:0-8620 GCA_964245645.1 uncultured Novosphingobium sp.
AACTTCACCGGGGACGGGCTGATGGCGTTGTTCGGCAATGGCGTCCCGCCCGTCATCGGCGCACGGGCCGGTCTGGCTTGCGCCACCGACATGCTCCGGCGGATGGTCGGGGTCAACGACCGCCTGGCCGGCGAACTGGCCGATGCCGAGCGGCAGGTCGCGCAGACCGGCGACGCGTCGCGGCTGGCCGATGCGACGCTGGCCGCGGCGCAGGAAGCGTTTGCCAATGCCCGCGAAGCGCGGGCCGGTGCGGCGGCGCGCGCCGACAGCGAGGATCAGCGGCGCGTCGAGATGGCGCGGGTTTCGGGCGAACGCTTCCAGTGCCCGCCGCCGTTGCTGGTCGAAAAGTTCGGGTTCGGTACCGGCGAGGTCGCTGCGGCGCAGGACGAGTCCGCCGAGATGGATCGGTTCACCGCCGAGCGCGAGCGGATCGGGCCGGTCAATCTGGTGGCCGCCGACGAACTCGCCGAAGCCGAGACCCGGCAGGGCGGCACGCGCGGCGAGCAGGCCGAACTGACCGAGGCGGTGCACCGGCTGCGCGGCTCGATCGGCAGCCTCAATCGCGAGGGCCGCGAGCGGCTGCGCGCGGCGTTCGAGGCGGTCGATGGGCATTTTCGCCGTCTGTTCCAGCGCTTGTTCGAAGGTGGCCCCGGATCGGCAGGAGGATTGGCGCAACTGGCCTTGATCGATTCGGACGATCCGCTCGAAGCCGGGCTGGAAATCCTCGCCCAGCCGCCGGGCAAGCGGCTGCAATCGCTGACGCTGCTCTCGGGCGGAGAGCAGGCGTTGACCGCGATCGCACTGATCTTCGCGCTGTTCCTGACCAATCCTGCGCCGATCTGCGTACTCGATGAAGTCGATGCGCCACTCGACGATGCCAATATCGAGCGTTTCTGCGATCTGCTCGACGCGATGGTCGCCGAAACCGACACCCGCTACCTGATCGTCACGCATAATGCCGTGTCGATGAGCCGCATGCACCGCCTGTTCGGCGTGACCATGGTCGAGCGGGGTGTGTCGCGGCTGGTCAGTGTCGATCTGGGCGGTGCGGTGCAATTGCTGGCGGCGGAGTGACGGGCGGCTCCCGGGGCGGTGGTTGTTCGGGTGGTCTCGTCAGTCGGTGCGGGCTTGGTCATCGGACCCGATCGCGACGACTTCGGCCAGCACCATTTCGGCGTGCTGTTTCCGGCAGATCAGCAGGTCTGGCATATAGACGTCGGCCCGGTTGTAGACCAGCGCGCTGCCGTCGATGCGGCTGCAGTGCAGGCCGTGCGCCAGCGCCACCGCGACGGGTGCGCAGCTATCCCACTCATACTGGCCGCCCAAATGCAGGTAGATATCGGCGGTGCCCAGCACGATCGCCATTGCCTTGGCCCCGGCCGAGCCCATCGGCACCAGTTCGGCGCCGATGCGCCGCGCGGCTGCGGTGGCCTCGCGCGCGGGGCGGGTGCGGCTGACGACCATGCGCAGCGTTTTGGGGGCGGGCGGCACGATCCCCGGCCGATCGGTACGCAAGACCAGGCCCATTCCCGGCAGGGCGACCGCGCCGATCGTTGCCACGCCATCGATCGCCAGCCCGACATGGACCGCCCAGTCGCTCCGGGCTTCGCCGTATTCGCGGGTGCCATCGACGGGATCGACGATCCACACCCGGCGCTGCGCGAGACGTTTGCCATTGTCCTTTTCTTCCTCCGACAGCAAACCGTCTTCGCCCCGCTGCGCGCGCAGGGCATGGCAGAGAAATTCGTTGGCTGTGGCATCGCCCGCCTGGCCCAACGCCTTCGCGCCCAGCATCCCGCTTGCCCGGACGGTGAGCAGCAATTGCCCGGTTACCTCGGCGAGATGGGCGGCGAGTTCGGCATCGGTCATGATTTGCGCCTGGTTTGTAAAGCTCCGTCTTTCCTGAGCTTGTCGACGGATTGCTTTCTTCTTCTGCGTGGGCGAGAAAGAAAGGCAGTCCTTCGACAGCTCAGGATAGGCGGGGGGTGGGCCGTCAGTTATAATTACTTCAGCGGCATCAACTGGCGGATGATGTGCACGGCGGCTTCCGGCGCAGTCATTTCCACCGTGTTGACGCGGATTTCCGGATTTTGCGGGGCTTCGTAGGGGCTGTCGATCCCGGTAAAGTTCTTGAGTTCGCCGGCCCGTGCCTTTTTGTAGAGCCCTTTGACGTCGCGCGCCTCGGCTATTTCGAGCGGAGTATCGACGAAGATCTCGATGAACTCGCCTTCAGGCAGCATGGCGCGAACCAGATCGCGATCCGCCCGGAATGGCGAGATGAACGCGGTGAGCACGATCAGCCCAGCATCGGTCATCAGCTTGGCGACTTCGCCGATGCGGCGGATGTTCTCGATGCGGTCGGCCTCGGTGAAGCCGAGATCCTTGTTCAGCCCGTGGCGGACATTGTCGCCGTCGAGCAGGAAGCTGTGCCGATTCATCAGGTTGAGGCTCTTTTCGACCTCGTTGGCGATGGTCGATTTGCCCGAACCCGACAGACCGGTAAACCACAGCACGCGCGGCGTCTGGTTCTTCAGCGATGCATGATCATCGCGGCCGATATCGGTCGCCTGCCAATGCACGTTCTGTGCGCGCCGCAGCGAGAAGTGGAGCATGCCGGCCGCGACGGTGCGGTTGGTCATCTTGTCGATCAGGATGTACCCGCCCAGGGTGCGGTTGTCGGCGTAAGGCTCGAACACGATCGGTTTGTCGGTCGACAGCTGGGCGACACCGATGGCGTTCAGTTCCAGCGTCTTGACCGCGATGTGCTCCATCGTGTTGACGTTGACCGCGTATTTCGGCGCCTGCACGGTGGCCGAAACCAGTTGCGTGCCCAGCTTCAGCCAATAGGCACGGCCTACCTGCAAAGGATCGTCATCCATCCACACCACAGTGGACTCGAACTGGTCGGCGACTTGCGGCGGATTGTCGGCGGTGGAGATCACGCTGCCGCGCGAGCAGTCGATCTCGTCGGCAAAGCAGACCGTGACCGACTGGCCGGCGACGGCATCGTCAAGGTCTCCATCCAGCGTGACGATGCGGGTAACGGTGCTGGTCTTGCCCGAGGGCAACACGCGGATGGCGTCGCCCGGCTTCACTTCCCCGGTGGCGATCAGGCCCGAAAAACCGCGGAAATCGAGGTTCGGGCGATTGACCCATTGCACCGGCATACGGAACGGCCGCTCGGCATCGATCGAGGAATTGACCTCGACCGTCTCGAGATGCTCGATCAGATTGGGGCCGGTGTACCATGGCGTTTTGGGCGACGCGGCGATGATGTTGTCGCCCTTGAAGCCGGAGATCGGCATCGCCACGAAGTGATCGATGCCGATCGCGCGGGCGAACGCAGTATATTCGGCGACGATCGTGTCGAAGACCGCTTGGCTATAATCGACCAGATCCATCTTGTTGACCGCCAGCACGATATTGCGGATGCCGATCAGCTGGACGAGATACGAATGGCGGCGGGTCTGAGTGAGGATGCCCTTGCGGGCGTCGATCAGGATCACCGCGAGGTCGGCGGTCGAGGCGCCGGTCACCATGTTACGCGTATATTGCTCGTGCCCCGGGGTATCGGCGACAATGAACTTGCGCCGCTCGGTGTTGAAGAAGCGGTAAGCGACATCGATGGTGATGCCTTGTTCGCGCTCGGCGGCAAGGCCGTCAACCAGCAGGGCGAAGTCGATGTCCTGGCCCTGGGTGCCGAGTTTCTTCGAGTCGGATTCGAGCGACGCCAGCTGGTCTTCGAAGATCATCTTGGAATCGTAGAGCAGCCGGCCGATCAGCGTCGATTTGCCGTCATCGACGCTGCCGCAGGTGATGAAGCGCAGCATCGTCTTGTGTTGATGCTGGTCGAGATATGCGTCGATGTCCTCGGCGATGAGGGATTCGGTGACATAGATGGGATCGGTGGTGTTTAATGTGTCGGTCATGATCGTTCCCGGCTTATTCCCTCCCGCTTGCGGTAGGGGTTAGGGGTGGGCACTTGCTAATTCTTTTTCTGCTTGCGGAAAGGGTTGGGGGCTTGGCCAAAGCTGAAAGAAGTGCCCACCCCCAGCCCCTCCCGCAAGCGGGAGGGGAGATAATCAGAAATAGCCTTCCTGCTTCTTCTTCTCCATGCCGGCGCCGCCCGCGTCCTTGTCGATGGCGCGGCCCTGGCGTTCGCTGGTGGTGGTCAGCAGCGTCTCCTGGATCACTTCGGGCAACGTGGTTGCCCTGCTTTCTACCGCGCCGGTCAGCGGGTAGCAGCCCAGCGTGCGGAAGCGGACCGAGCGCATCACCGGGACTTCGCCGGGGCGCAGCGGAAAGCGGTCGTCATCGACCATCAGCAGCATGCCGTCGCGCTCGACCGTCGGGCGCATGCCGGCAAAGTATAGCGGCACGATCGGGATATCGTTGAGATGGATGTATTGCCACACGTCCAGCTCGGTCCAGTTCGAGATCGGGAACACCCGGATGCTCTCGCCTTTCGCCTTCCTGGCGTTGTAGAGGTTCCATAATTCGGGACGCTGGTTCTTCGGGTCCCAGCCATGCGTGGCGGTACGGAAGGAGAAGATGCGCTCCTTGGCGCGGCTTTTTTCCTCGTCGCGCCGGGCACCGCCGAAGGCGGCGTCGAAGCCGTATTTGTCCAGCGCCTGCTTCAGCCCTTCCGTCTTCCACATGTCGGTGTGCAGCGCGCCGTGGTCGAACGGATTGATGCCCTTCGCTTTGGCCTCTGGGTTCTGGTAGACCAGCAGTTCCATGCCCGAGATTTCGGCCATCCGGGCGCGCAGCTTGTACATCTCCTGAAATTTCCAGGTGGTATCGACATGCAGCAGCGGGAACGGCGGCGGCGAGGGATAAAACGCCAGCCTCGCCAGATGCAGCATGACCGCCGAGTCCTTGCCGACCGAATAGAGCATCACCGGCTTGTCCGCCTCGGCCACGACCTCGCGGATGATGTGGATGCTTTCGGCTTCGAGCCGTTCGAGATGGGTCAGGGTTCGGGGCATATCGTCCATCGCATGTGTCGATCCGGCTTGTCAGGCGAAGCAGCCGGCAACAACCAAGACATTCTTTCAGACAGGTGCGCTATTTTATGCGCGCCTCACGCCTGGCTCTCCGCAAAGCCGAACGGCACCGCGCCGCGACGATAATCATCGGCCAGGATTTCGCGACCGATCGGCGGAAGCGCGCGGGCGGCGCATTGCGGGCGGTGACACAGCCGGCAGGATACGCCGATCGGCGTCGCCTCCACCCGGCGCGGATCGGCGCCCACCGCATAAGCCAGCTTTGGCGCATGTTCGGCCGCGCAGGCCAGCGCGACCGAGCGTTCCACCGCCGGCCGGTCGAGCCGCCCGCCGCCCGACGCGACGGTGCGCGCGATCGAGAAGAAGCGCTGACCATCGGGCAGTTCCAGCCATTGCGTGACGATGCGCCCCGGCGCGGCAAAGGTCGTGTGCACTCGCCACAAGGGGCAGCTGCCGCCATGCGCGGCGAACGGAAAGCCGGCGCCGTCCAGCCGTTTGGAGACATTGCCGGCGACATCGACGCGGATGAAGAAGAACGGCACGCGCTCGGCGCCGGGTTTGTGCAGGGTGGTCATGCGGTGCGCGGTCTGTTCGAAACTGGCGCCGAACACCCGGCCGATCGCCTCGATATCGTAGCCGCGTTCTTCGACGACGCGCGCGAAGCGATCGTAAGGCAGAACGATGGCGGCGGCGACATAATCGGCCAGCGTGCGGCGGAGCAGGTTCTGCGCCGTGGGCGTGGATAGCCGGGCATCGCGAACCGCTGCGCTGATGTCGCCTCGGCATTCGCTGTACGCAACTTGCAAGGCCAGTTGAAAGGTCTGGGTGGACTGCTTCAGCGTATCGTCGAGCAGCAATTGCTGGTTATGGCGATCGAATCGCCGGATCGCGCCCATCATGACCTGCGGCGGCAAGCGACGGGTGCGGATGCCGTGGCGCCGGGCCAGATAGGCAGCGGTATCGCCGGCATCGGCAATGGCCGCCGCCAGGACCTCGCCGCGTACGTCCAATCCCGGAAAGAAATTGCGCCGCTCGGCCAGATAGCGGCGGTTCTCGGTCACCGGATCGGGCCCGCTGCCATCGGGCCCGCTGCCGTCGAGATCGTCGCCCCGGTCGGCCAGCGCCGCCTGTTCGCGGCTATAGGCGCCGTAGAGCCGCAACAGCGCTTCGCTGATGCCCGGGAACGAGGCGGCCAGGTCCGCGACTTCCAGCGCCGGCAAGTCGATATCGTCGAAGATCGGGTCGCGCAGCACTTCGCCCAGGCGGCGGGCGTGAGCCGCAGCTTCGTCCACCGCCAGGTCGCCGATCTCGAGCTTGTAGCTGCGCACTAGCCGCAGCAGCAGTTCCGCGGTGACCGGCCGCTGGTTGCGTTCGATCAGCGCGACATAGGAGGGCGAGATGTCGAGGTCGTCGGCCATCGCCTGCTGCGTCAGGCCGAGTTCGCGACGCAGGCGCTTGAGACGCGGACCGAGATATAGGGGTTGGGCAACGCTCATCGCGCGATAATGTCACACCTGCACAACTTTACAACTAATTTCTGTAAAGTTTTACATGCCCACTCCGCGCGCACTTCCGCGGTGCTGCGTTGCAGCGTAAATCACCGTTCTCGAAATCGCAGCGGAGCAGATCCATGACTTACATGCAGTCCATCGCCGAAGCAGGCCAGACTATCGGCAACAACGCCGAACCCTGGAGCGCGATCGATGCAGAGGCCGTGGCCCGGATGCGCCTGCAGAACCGTTTCCTCACCGGGCTCGACATCGCGCGCTATACTGCGGGCATCATGCGCCGCGACATGGCCGCTTATGATGCCGACCCGGCACAATATACCCAGTCGCTCGGCTGCTGGCACGGCTTCATCGGCCAGCAGAAGCTGATCGCGATCAAGAAGCATTTCGGCACCACCAAAGGCCGCTACCTTTATCTTTCCGGCTGGATGGTCGCCGCCTTGCGCAGCGAATTCGGGCCCTTGCCCGATCAATCGATGCATGAGAAGACCAGCGTACCGGCGCTGATCGCCGAGCTCTACACCTTCCTCAAGCAGGCCGATGCGCGCGAATTGGGGATGATGTTCCGCGATCTCGACGCCGCGCGTGATGCCGGCGACGAGGTAAAGGCCGCCAAGATCCAGCATGCGATCGACCATTACGAAACCCATGTCGTGCCGATCATCGCCGACATCGACGCCGGCTTCGGCAATGCCGAGGCGACCTATCTGCTCGCCAAGAAGATGATCGAGGCCGGCGCCTGCGCGCTGCAGATCGAAAACCAGGTCTCTGACGAAAAGCAGTGCGGCCACCAGGATGGCAAGGTCACCGTGCCGCATGAGGACTTTCTCGCCAAGATCCGCGCCTGCCGCTACGCCTTCATGGAAATGGGCGTGGACGATGGCATCATCGTCGCGCGCACCGATTCGCTGGGCGCGGGGCTGACCAAGCAGATCGCCTTTACCCGCGAGCCGGGCGATCTGGGCGACCAGTACAACGCCTTTCTCGATTGCGAGGAAGTCTCGGGCGCGGGCAACCCGGGCGACGTGCTGATCAATCGCGGCGGCAAGCTGCTGCGCCCGAAGCGGCTGCCCAGCAATCTGTTCCAGTTTCGCGCCGGCAGCGGGGTTGATCGCTGCGTGCTCGATTGCATCACGAGCCTGCAGAATGGCGCCGACCTGTTGTGGATCGAGACCGAAAAGCCGCACATCGAGCAGATCGCCGGCATGGTCGATCGCATTCGCGAAGTCGTGCCGAACGCCAAGCTGACCTACAACAATTCGCCCAGCTTCAACTGGACGCTCAACTTCCGCCAGCAGGTCTTCGACGCCTGGCAGGAGGATGGCCGGGACGTCTCGGCCTATGACCGTGCGCGGCTGATGAGCGTGGATTACGATCCCACCGAGCTGGGCGCCGAAGCGGACGAGCGCATCCGCACCTTCCAGCGCGATTCCTCGGCGCGGGCGGGCATCTTCCATCATCTGATCACCTTGCCGACTTATCACACCGCTGCTCTGTCGACCGACAATCTGGCGCGGGAGTACTTCGGTGAGGCCGGGATGCTGGGCTATGTGAAGGGCGTGCAACGCGAAGAGATCCGCCAGGGGATTGCCTGCGTGAAACACCAGAACATGTCGGGCTCCGACGTCGGCGACGACCACAAGGAGTATTTCGCCGGAGAGGCCGCGCTCAAGGCCGGCGGAGCGCATAATACCATGAACCAGTTTGCGGCTTGAACAGGAGCATCGATCATGGCCGAACCAGCACTCGCCCGCGCCGTCCTGTCCAAGGAAGACTTCAAGCTGTTGAAGGAAGCGGTCCTATTTTATCTCAAGGAAATCGAGGATTCGCCTGAGTCGGTGAAATTCTCGAACCTCTATCATCGGCTGAGCAGCGCCGCCGGGCGCTGACGCCGACACCTGCTCCTGGGGAGGAGTTGGGGCCCGTCGCGCCGTCTGGCGCGGCGGGCCTTTTAGCGGGGGCGGGGGATGACTGGCCCGGGCGGCAGGCGCCGGGCGGGCAGGTGCGTTTTGCCACCACGCCCGGCCCCTCCTCTGTCCCGAAGGGGGCTGCAGGCCAACAGGAGGGCGGGTTTTGTTGTGCGTCACTCCACCACCCCCTCTTCGG
>CAXTOI010000135.1:0-8558 GCA_964245645.1 uncultured Novosphingobium sp.
CATGATGATCAGCACGGCCCAAACCAGCAATGCCGGGACCAGCGCCAGAACAATCCCCCGCGCGGGTCCGCGGCTGACGTCGATCATCGTATCCAGCCCCTCAGGCTCGTCGTCGCGAGGCGATGCCGGTTCCTCGTTCAACCGGCGCCCGGCTTCATCCATTCCGGCCAAGCCGCGTTCGGCCCGGCGTGCCAGCAACGACGCTTGGCTAGCGCCGCCGATCAGCTTATCCGCGTCGCGCATGGTCCCGTACCCTTCCCATTCGCCCAGGCGGTTTGCAAAAGATGTAGTCCGCTCATGTCCGAAAACCGCTCCATTCTTCCAATAGAAATCGATTGCATTAAGTCTAAACTTAGTTATTACTTCTCCGGCCACGCGCGATTGGGTAATAAATGCATTCGATAACTATAGTCCCAAACCGCAAGATATTTCAAGTCGTCTAAAAATGTTTAATGCTCCATTCCTGATCCTTTTTGGTGAGCGGCAGGATTGCTCAGCCATGCGGCGCCAGCGAAAGTCGCCCGCTGGTTCGATTTCAGCGGAAGCAGGCCGAAGCTGATGAAAATTGCCTATGTTACCAAGCAACTGCCGTTCGGCTTCAGCGAGGCCTTTATCCTGCCCGAAATCGTGGAACATCGCGCCGCGCCGGGGTGGGAGGTGTGGCTGGCCCCGCTCTCCCGCGGGGCGATGGTCCACGATGCCGCGCTTCTGGAGCAAACCATCGCGGCTCGGGTGTGTTCCCCGGCGATCCTGCTCGCCACCCTGGCCGAGCTGTTCGAGCATCCCCGGCGCACCGCCGGGCTCGGCTTGCGCATGTTCCAGGCTCGTACCCCGGGGCTGGCGCTGCGCAATCTGGCGGTTTTCCCCAAGGGATGCTGGCTGGGGCGCCGGCTGCGGCGCGAAGGGTTCCAGCATGTCCATATCCATTTCGCCGCCGTGCCGGCCACCATGGGCGTGGTGGCCGCAAAGGTGGCAGGGCTGCCTTACTCGCTCACCGCGCACCGCTATGATATTGCGCAGAACAACCTGCTGGGCTGGAAAGCCGATAGCGCGTGTTTCCTGCGCACGATCGATGCGGCTGGGGCAGATGAAATTCGGGCGCATCTCGGCACGCGCCACGGCGATCATCCCACTCAACCGCTGATCCTCTACATGGGCGTGCCCGTGCCCGCTCACGCAGCGCCACGGCGCGAGGGCGTGCTGGCACCGCTCCGGCTGGCCATCGCGGCGCGACTGGTCGGCAAGAAAGGCCATTGCCATCTGCTCGACGCGCTGGCGATCGCGCGCCAGCATGGCCAGGCGGTAACGCTGGCTGTATTCGGCGATGGCCCGCTGGAGCCTGCGCTTCGCCACCAGGCCCAGCAACTCGGCATCGATGATGCCCTGGTCTGGCACGGCGCCACCGCGCATCGCACCATGCTGGCAGCGCTCCAGGCCGGCCAGTTCGACGCCGCTGTCTTGCCCAGCGTCACCACCCGCGACGGCGACAAGGAAGGTATCCCGGTATTCCTGATCGAGGCCATGGCGGCCGGCCTGCCGGTGATCACCACCGCCAATGGCGGGATCGGCGAATTGGCCGGCGATGGCGCAGGGCTGATCGTGCCCGAAGGCGACGCCCCGGCGCTGTCGGCGGCAATGATCCGGCTTGCGCAGGACAGCGCCGAACGCGCGCGACTGGCTCAAGCCGGGCGGAACCGCGTGCGGGCAGCATTCGAAATCGGCTCGAACATGCGGCGCCTGCGCGAACTGATGAACCGGAAGCTTTGATCGCGATCGCCCTCAAGGTGGCGCGATGACCGGCACGTTGGCGCGCGATGCGGAGGGGCTGCGGGCTTGACGCGAAGTGATGTGCTGATCGTCGGGGCGGGGCCGACCGGGCTGGCACTGGCGCTGTGGCTGATCCGGCAGGGCGTGACCGTGCGCCTGATCGACAAGACCGCCCGGCCGGGCACGACCTCGCGCGCCCTCGATGTGCAGGCGCGCACGCTCGAACTCTATCGCCAGCTCGGGCTGGCCGATGCGGTCGTCGCGCGCGGGCATGTGACCCCGGCAATCGGGCTGTGGGTCAAAGGCAAATGCGCCGCACGGCTGTCGTTTGCCGACCTGGGCGAGGGTCTGACGCCACATCCCTTCCTGCACAGCTTTCCGCAGGACGAGCATGAGGCCTTGCTCATCGCCCGGCTCGAGGAATTGGGCGGCAGCGTCGAGCGTTGCGTCGAACTCTGTGACTTCGACGAAACCAGCGACGGCATCACCGCCCGCCTAATGCATGCCGACGGCACCGCCGAAATCTGTGGCGCAAGCTTCATCGCCGGCTGCGACGGCGCCAATTCGAGGGTCCGCCAAAGGATCGAGGCGGGCTTCCCCGGCGAGACCTGCCGGCAGATGTTCTACATCGCCGATGTCGAGGCGAGCGGACCCACGATCAATGGCGAGTTGAACGTCGATCTCGACGAAGCCGATTTCCTGGGAGTGTTTCCCCTGGCCAGGGCAGGGGGCGCCCGCATTTATGGCACGGTCCGCGATGATCGCGCCGATCGGGGCGATACGCTGCGCTTCGCCGATGTCGGCGATCGGGCGATCGCCCATCTGAAAGTCGATATTCACCAGGTGAACTGGTTTTCCACCTATCAGATCCACCACCGCGTCGCCGGTCGTTTTCGCCGGGGCCGCGCCTTCCTGCTCGGCGACGCCGCCCATATCCACAGCCCGACTGGCGGGCAGGGCATGAACACCGGGATCGGCGATGCGATCAATCTCGCCTGGAAACTGGCCGCGGTGCTGAAAGCCGAAGCGCCCGACAGCCTGCTCGACAGTTTCGAGGCCGAACGCCTGCCCTTCGCGCGCCGGCTGGTGGCGACCACGGACAAGCTGTTCGGTTTCGCCACCAGCACGGGCGCGCTGGCCGACCTGCTGCGCACCCGGATCGCGCCCTTCGTGCTGGGCCACGTCACCCGGATCAAAGGTTTTCGCGTATTCGTGTTCCGCCTGATCAGCCAGATCACCCTGGATTACCGCGCCAGCCCGCTCAGCCAGGGGCGCGCCGGCAAGGTCCATGGCGGCGATCGCCTGCCTTGGGTGCCCGGGCCTGCCTTTACCATCGATGGCGCAGACAATTTCGCCCCGCTATCGCAAATCGCTTGGCAAGTGCATGTCTACGGCGCGGCCACGGCGCAGCTGCAGGACTGGTGCCGGCTGCAGCAGGTGCCGTTGCATGTGTTCGGCTGGTCCGCTGCGCATGGCAAAGCCGGGCTGCACCGCGACGCTGTCTATCTGCTGCGGCCCGATACCTATGTGGCCGTGGCGGCGACGGCGGACATGATCAGCCGTTTGCAGAACTTTGTCGAACATCAGCAACTGAATCTGAAGGCTTGCAACAAATCGATTCGACTTTAGCCCGCAACTCGTCATATTCAGCGCCAAGGCCAAACAGTAATCCGCCGCGGCATCACCCGCCGAATAGAGCCTGGCCCGGGGATGAAAGGAGACCTGATGACGCGATGAAGCGGCTGGCCTTTCTTGGTGTTGCATGGTTGTCCACGGTCGCCCACGCTCAATCCGGGCCGGCGGTCGCTGCGTTGCTGCCCATGCCGCCCGCCGCGCAGAATGTCGCCATCGCCATCGACGCTTCCGCGCGCATCAGCGCGCCGGTCGAAATCGGTGGCCGCACCTGGCACTTCCTCATCGACACCGCCTCGACCCGCTCGGTCATTTCCAGCGATGTGGCCGACAGCCTCAACCTTGCCAAAGGCAATGCGCTGCAGATCCTGACGATCACCGGCCTCGACTCGGTGCCATCGGTGATCATCCCCAGGCTCGGCTTTTCGACCTTTGCCGCGAACGACATCGCCGCGCCGTCGCTGGCGCGCACCGACCTTGGCGGCGATGGCCTGCTGGGCCTCGATATCCTCCGCAACAATCGCGTGTCGATCGATTTTCGCGGCGCCACCACCCTGACGATCGCGCCATCGTGGCAAAACGCCAAACCGAAGCACAGCAATGCCGAGCCTGACACGATCGTCGTGACCGCCCGCTCGCGCATGGGCGAATTGATCGTCACCGATGCCGACATTGACGGAGTCCAGGTCGCGGTGATCCTCGATACCGGGTCGGAAGACAGCATCGGCAATCCCGCTCTGGCCAGAATGCTGTTGCGCAGCTCAGAACGCTCGCCGCTCGGCCCGGCCACATTGACCAGCGTCACCGGCCATACCCTGCCCGCCGATTATGCGCTGATCGGCAAGCTGCAGATCGGCGGCGTGGGCATCGCCAATGTCCCGATGGCCTTCAGCGACGTCGCCACCTTCCGCCAGTTCAACCTGATCCGCCGCCCGGCGATCCTGCTGGGTATGCAGACCCTGCGCCTGTTCGCCCGGGTCACGATCGACTTCCCCAAGCGCCAGATCCGCTTCCTGCTGCGCCGCGATGCGTTGGAAAGGCCGGCGCTGTTGAACATCGCTGCTCTGTAGAAGGGATCGATTTGAGGCTCGGTTTGCGTGATGAGGTAAACCAAGGGGCAGCTGCCCTGACCCATGAACACGGCTTCCGGCGGTTCTCTAGCGACCTTCGTCCAGAGTCGGCGTAGATCGCCCGGCGAACTCGGCATCGACCGTCGCCAGCATCTCGCCATGCTTGGTCTTGATCGCTTCGAGCACTTGCTGGGGATCGGCGGGCACCGACAGCGCTTCGGCATGGGCGTCGGGGCGATCTCTGATCATCGGATTGTCGCGCCGCATTTCTTCGATCAGCTCCACGATCTTGGCATTCCTCTGCTCGCCCAGCACCGCCAGCTCCAGGGTCAGCTGCGCGCGATGATCGGTCAATTCGGCTTCGTGCCGCTGGGTGATCAGGATCAGCACGGTGATATACAGCGCGCCGATCGTGGCCAGCCCTTGCAGGATCGGGAAAGGCGGATCGTCGAAGGCGCCGCCGATCCGTCCCAGCGCCAGGTTCAATATGATCCATGAGGCGAGGAAGGCGGTCAGTTCGGCGACGAATCCCGGTTGCCCGACCAGCTTCACCGAGCGATCGACCATCCGCTGCAGCGGCGGTGCCTGGCGATGGTGCTCGGCGTTCAACTCGGCCAGCGCATGCACCGATTCCTCGATGTGCCCGGGCAGGTCCGGCCGATCGGTTGTGATATCGGTCATCGCATCGCTCTCATCTACTGGTATCGCCTTTGCTTCATAAGTATCTGCTTCGGCCGTTCACCACCGTAGAACGCGCGGTCCGACCGCGGCGCCCAAGGCGGTAGCAAGCCCGATACCGAGCGAATACCATGTGAGCACGAAGAGTGCCGAGACTTCGGGACAATGCAAGCCATAGAGTGTCGCGGCCCAAGTTCCGGCGGTCAGACCCGCGGCCCCGCCGGCTACGCCCAATTGCGTCGGGGCGAGGCGCCGGAACGACCATAATACGCCGGCGAAGATCGGCATGGATAGCATGAACACCAACACCGGGCAGATTGACCAACTCCTGCCCAACCACATCGCGCGCCATTCGCTTGGCGGTAATTGCGCCATTTGAACCGCGCTGATCGCAGCCAGCGCAGTAAACGGCACGATCACCGGCCACAACCCGCGCAGCCGCACCGGCTCAGGCCTGGCCAGGCGAGCCGTAATCGCGATCGCGGCAATTCCGAGCGACAGGGTATAAGCCAATTTCATCCAAAAGGCGAAGCCGCGCACGGCCACGAGCAAGTCGGGTCGGACCCCGAGCAACGCAACGACCAGCGCGAGTGTGACGACCCCACCAGCGATCATCCCGAGTAGCAGGCGCAACAGCAGCGCAGTGCGCCGCATCGGTTGCAGGTCCAGGGCCATGGCCGCGATCGCGGCATCGATGCTCATGCTCCGCCACCCCGGATGCGCGCAGCCAAAGTCTTCAATCCGCGGTGGATAGAGACCTTTACGGCGGATTCGCCGCGCCCGCTCGCATGCGCGGTATCGGCAATACTATGCCCGTCGATGCGGGTCTCGCGGATCGGCCCGGATTGCCGGGTGGGCAACGCGTCCAGCAATTGGTCGATATCGATCCGCGCATTGACCGCATCCTCGAAGCTATCGATGGCCAGGCCTTGGTCGACATCGAGTTCATGCGCAAGATCGTCGATCGCACAAGTCGGGCGGGCGCGGCGGATATGGTCGATCATCTTGTAGCGTGCCACCGCGAACAACCATGCGGTGAACGGGCGGTTGCGATCATAGGTCATGCGGCGGGTGTGAACGGCGATCAGCGTATCCTGCACAAGATCCTCGATCGTGTCGGCAGCGCCAAGCCGGCGATAGTAAAATTGCCGCAGCAACGGGACCAGCGCACGCAGCAACGCCGTGTGCGAAGCCGCGTCCCCGTTCAAACCCGCCACCATCCAGGCTTTGAGCTGGTCTTCGCCAGGTCGCATTCATGCTCCTGAAAGCTATTCGTGCCGGCACCGGCTTTGGTTACAGCCGCACTGAGAGGCTTTTCATCCCGCTGCTTTAGGGTGTGTTGATATTCGGCCCATACTGGCCTGCAAATGGTCTGAGCCGAATCTCAACACACCCTAGTTTAGTGACCATTTGGATGCGCGAAGCGGGCATTTTCGACGGCAGGCTTTTTCCAATGGGCGTTTAGCCGACTTGTGCTTGCCCGCCAATGCTTGCCAGCGCATTTGTCGATGCCAGCAGTTTATTGCTATCCGACTTTATGCTCGATGTAACCGGATTGGGCACCCTTGCGAATAGCATTGTTCCCGGCATGTGCGGTCGGGCCTTTCGGCAAAGGACTGGCGGCTATATCCAACATCAGATCAGGCGCTCGAGGGATGGTCGTGGCCGGCATGACGCTTTTGGGCGTGGCGGCATTCGCGGTGCCGCTGGCCACAGCTGCGGCATCGCGCGATCCAACCGTTATCGAGCTGTTCCAGAGCCAGGGCTGTTCTTCCTGCCCCCCCGCCAACGCCTTACTCAATGCCATCGCTGACCGCCCGAACGTCCTCGCGCTCTCTTTTGCCGTCACCTATTGGGACCAGCTCGGCTGGAAAGACAGCTTTGCATCGCCGCGCTTTACCCAGCGGCAACAGGATTATGCCGCTGCCGGGCGCGGCGAAGTCGCGACGCCCGAACTGATCGTCAATGGCACCTATGCCGTCGTCGGCAGCGACCGGCGCGCGTTCGAGGCAGCGGTCGCTCGCGCCGGCGCCCCGCGTGACGGGCCGGAGATTGTCAGCGACGGGCGGAATGTCCGGCTTGGCCAAGGTCATGTGAATGCGCCTGCCACGGTGTGGCTGGTCCGCTACGATCCGCGGACGCTGGAGGTGCCGATCGGCGCCGGCGAGAACGAGGGTCGCACCCTGGCCCATCGCAATATCGTGCGTGATCTGGTGAAGCTGGGCGAATGGACCGGATCGCCGGAAAGCTTTGCGGTTCCCCCGGCACGCGAAGCTGGCCTGGTCAATGCGGTGATGATCCAGCGCGGTCGTGGGGGAACGATAATTTCCGCCGATAGGTTATAGGTTGCCGAAGACGCCGCGGCGCATTTTCCCATTCGGCGTCACTCCAGGAGAATATCATGCGTGTACTTACCCTTATCGCCGCTTCGGCCTTTGCAGTCTCGCTGGCTGCGCCTGCCATGGCTCAGGATAACATGTCCAGCGGCGCCATGGCGTCCAGTTCATCGATGAAGATGTCACCGATGATGATGAAGAAGATGAACAAGTGCAAAGCCATGTCGCATGACATGATGATGAAGAACGCCAGCTGCATGAAGATGGCAAAGATGCATCCCGAAATGATGAGCGGCGATAGCATGCCCAACCAATGATGCGCGGCAATGAGTAATCCGTGGACGTGGTCTTGGCCACGTCCACGCCTCTTTGACCGACAGGAACAACCATGGCCGAAATTTCTGGGCATGCGATCGCCGCCAGCCCCTCCGTAGCGGTCCCCGCAGATGCCGGCGGCAAGGGCGGCGATCTGGTTTATCGTCAAAGGGTGGTGGTACGGTTGTGGCATTGGCTGAACGCTTTTACGGTCTTCGTCATGCTGATGAGCGGGGCGATGATCTTCAACGCGCATCCGCGGCTCTATTGGGGCCAATACGGCGCCAACAACGACGTGCCGTGGCTGTATATCGGCCACACCGACACGCAGGGCTTCGTCCAGATCGGCCGGACGAAAATCCCCACCACCGGCGTGCTCGGCCTGACCGCCCATTCCGACCGCGCCTTCCCGCCGCTGGTCACCATCCCGTCGACGTACAGCCTGGCGACGGCGCGGCAGTGGCATTTCGCCTTTGCTTGGCTGTTGGTCGTGCCGGGGCTGCTGTTCTGGGCCTGGGGCTTCGTCAGCCGCCATATCCAGCGCGACCTCGCGCCGACGCCCGCCGAATTGCGCCCCGCGCATATCTGGCAGGACATCAAGGACCACGCCCGGCTGCGCTTCCACACCGGCGAGGCAGCGCGCCGCTACAAAATCCTGCAGAAGCTGGCCTATGTCGGCGTGATCTTCGTGGCTCTGCCGGTGGTCGTGCTGACCGGCCTGACCATGTCGCCCGGCCTCGATGCCGGCTGGCCGTGGCTG